>NZ_JBEPPX010000026.1:0-46183 GCF_040547535.1 Roseovarius sp. MBR-78 | reverse complement strand
AACCCATGACCCTTGACCTCGCCGCCTGAGCAGGCCAAAATCACACCGTTCGGAGAGCGCCGCCGCAGAATTTCAACCAGATTCGAGACACGACCAACCGATTTTCGAAGCGGAACTCCCGCTCCGACCCGCCCTGTTTCTTGATGTCGACCGAACTTATGCGTCAGGAACGATTGCGATGCGAGTCAGCTCGCAGGACTTCGAAGAGTATAAGGAAGTCTACAAGGATTTATCCGAAGTTCTTAACCGGCAGTTGGTTTTGGTGGCGGGGATCAATAACTTAGTCAAACGCGGTGACCATAACGCATTCGCAAAAGGTGTTCACGTTACGAAGAGCGGGAAGGATCTTGCGCCATCCACTCTCAGTAAGTACGCGGATGTGTCTCTTGGAAACAAAATGCTGGATTTGGATGATCCATGGCATGTGATTAATTCGGATGCGCTTGATAACTAACTTCGAAACGCCATAGCTCACAACAAGATTAACTACGAAGATGTCTTACAGACAATAACGTACTACCCTAAACTAGAAGGCATGGCGCGGGAAAAGAAATGCCAAATTCAATTATTGGACTACATGTGGCGAATGCTCGTTCTCTTCCGAGAGGTCCATCGTCTACATCATTTGGTGAAGTGTCTGAACTATGCCACCCTTATCGAACCTTCAGCAAGCTTGATAAAGCGGACCTAGTTTTTGATTTCATTCGGTCCGAAACTCTACTGATGACAGCCATCCAAGCCAATGTCCGTTTTGACGAAGTTGCATTGCTGCATTAGCAAACACGTTCAGAGTGCGCTCAGGGCCGACCTCGCCTGCCGTTAAATAGACCTGGGCAGCACTTGCAGTCTCAACACCCGTGATATTTCCTCACGTTTGGAGGAGTGTCTGGCGAAACGCAAATGCCCTGTTCGATACGCTGAAACACCGCCTCTGCAAGGTCGGGTTTCGGAAACAAGAACTTTATTTCTAACCCCTTGTCGATTTGCGAGGCTCTGAAAATCTTAGCATTGGCATAGAACACATACGACAGGTGCAATACGCTTTTATGGTCGCCCGTGTCCAAGAGACAGGTATCGTCGCAGCCGTCGAAGAAGCTGGAAATTGGCACAAGTAGGTTGAGGCCCAAGGCGCATGTGTCGTTACAAACTACCTGCAGGTGCATTATATCGGGGTTGTGTCGAGGCCCGGATGGCATGAGAAAGGTTCCGCGCCGGAACGCCATGTTTTAAAGCGAAGCCAGAAACGAGGTCGCCCGGTTGAGGCTTTCCAGTTCGCGCGCGCGCTCAATAGGCTTGTCTAAGCCGACTGCCGTCATCATGCGGTCCAAGGGAATCTGTCGCGATGATCCGTTCGGGTCTTCCCACTCGGCAATGTTTTTGTGAGTCCACTCCGCAAGATCAAAGCGGTCCATGTGCCCAAATTCTTCCCAGACTTTTTGCAGGATGCCGATTTCCCGCTCGCTCAACTCGTCCAGAGAATCGGTTGTCACCTCCACGCTTGCCAAGCCAACGTCATTGTCGGCACGGTCCCGCAAGAACTGCGACCATCCACCATCGTCACGGTAAAACCCATTTAGATAGTCAAGCGTCAAGGAATTGACTGGCCCATGGGGCATGGAAACGCGGCCTTCATCTTGAATGGGATGCCCGCGCAGCCGAACGCTTTCCCGGTCGGCCAAATACACCAGTTTCACCACCTTAAGCACGTTGATAGCTCCACCTTCTTTCATAGTGAAAAAGGCAATCGTTTGCGCAGCTTTTCGTGGATCGTATGGCATTTTTAATGGGTCCCTTGTACCTAGAGTATGGGTGTTCTCAACACATTGAACAAGTTGTCATTACAAATCGTGAATGACGTGTTGTTTTTCGAGCAATGCTGCGCCGTGCATGAACGGCCGATTTGGCGGACCGCACTGCGGCTCTCACCCCACTGGTGAAAGGCAGGTTAGGGCCGTTTCTGCCGTTCTGAGTCGCGCTGGTTTGTTCGGCGTGACGTTTGGGCGTTTATCTTTGCGCTGTGGTGTAGCACCGGCGTAGCACCGCGCGGGATGGGGTGGATGCAAGGAGCGCCCTATTGGGCGTTACTGTGTTGATTTTGTGTGTTTATTTTGGTTGCGGGAGTAGGATTTGAACCTACGACCTTCAGGTTATGAGCCAAGCGAAAACCCATATTTGGCACAATCGATCAACACTCTCCAACTTATTATAAACTGATATATCGTGATTTTTCTGCTTGGCTCGCTTGGTCATTGTTGAAGGTTTTTGGTTTTCAGTGTGCCAAGAATGTGCCAAAAGAGAGCTTGGCACACCCCTCCCCCTCGCTTCGCACAGGCACGATCATGGCGACCATCCAAAAGCGCAACGGCAAGAACGGTCCGAGCTATCGGGTCATGGTCCGCATGAAGGGCTTCCCGCCCCAGACCCGCACATTCAAGCGGCTGACCGACGCCAAGCAGTGGGCGCAGGATACCGAGAGCGGCATCCGCAAGGGCGAGTTCAAGAACGTCGTCCGCACGGCCGGCAGCAAGACGCTCCAGGACGTGATCGACCGCTTCCGCAAGGAGGTGTTCATCCATCGCGCCGAGAGCACCAAACGGGCGGAAGGCTCGTTCCTGAACTTCTGGGAGCGGGAGCTGGGGGAATACGCCCTCGCCTATATCACGCCCGACTTGGTGAGCGAAAAGATGAACGCCCTTGCCGCCGCCGGCGACAGCCGCCGGAAGCCCGACGACGAGAACGGCAAGCCGAAGAAGGCACGCCGCCCCAAGAGCCCGAAGACGCTGAAGCACTATCGCGACGAGCTCGCGCTGCTGTTCAAGTACGCAATCCAATGGGGCTGGACAGCCACCAGCCCGCTCGATGGGGTGAACAAGATCACCAAGATTCGGAACGAGCGGACCCGCTATCTGGACGATGACGAGCGGGCGGCGCTGCTCAATGCCTGTCAGGAGAGCGACAACCCGCAGCTCTATCCCGTGGTGTTGCTGGCGATCAGCACGGGCGCGCGCCGCAGCGAGATACTCGGCCTCACGCTCGACGACGTGAACCTGAAACGCGAAACGGCGATCCTGCGCAACACCAAGAACGGCGACACGCGCGCCGCCCACATCGTGCCGCAGATCGCCCCAGCCATCCGCGATCAGATCGCCTATGCCAAGGGGCTCTACAAGGAGCTGCCCGAGCCGCCGGAGACCAAGTGGTTGTTCCCGCGTCGGGACGGCCAGGGGCCGATCGACATCCGCAAGGCTTGGGAGAACGCACGCAACGCCGCCGGCCTGAAGGACTTCCGCTTCCATGACCTGCGGCACAGCACGGCCAGCTACCTCGCCATGAACGGCGCCAGTCTTGTGGAGATTGCCGAAGTGCTGGGGCACCGGACGCTTCAGATGGTGCGGCGCTATGCGCACCTGTCCGAGAGCCACGTCAAGGACGTGGTCGGCCGGATGAATACCCGTTACCTCGGGCCGAGCGAAGGCGATCAGCCGGACGCCTGACGCACCTCAGCATCGCCGGAAATTGAGATTCCCGCCGTTTCCGCGTAGTTTCGACCTGTTCCTGCTCTTTTTGACGTCAATCGACGACGGAGGGCTCAGCCCTTGATCGATTACAAGGAGCTGCGAACGGTCAAGCAGCTTGCGGCGGAAGCGCCGTTCGTGACCGAGAGCAAGCTGCGCTGGTGGATCTTCCATGCCGAGACGAACGGCATGGCACCGGCGCTGATCAAAATCGGCGGTCGTGTCTATATCGACCGTTCCGAGTTCAACAAATGGCTCGAAGGCCAGCGTATGGCGCCGAAGTCCCAGAACCAGGCTGCCTGACACCGACCAAACTCAAAGCCCCGCCAACCGGCGGGGCTCTTTTTCAATCAATCTGAAAATGGTGCTTATCCTGCTTCAGAAAGTCACGTCCTTGCTACAATCGCGTTCAGTAGTCGCGCAGGCTTCGATCTTAACGCTGGTGATTTCAGCGTTCTCCGGGCATTCACCCTTGAAGTAGAGTTCTTCCGTATAGCTCTGACCGATCACGATCCGGTCGGTTTTCTGCCGCCCCTTCTCGGTCGAAAAGCTATTGGCGTAGCCGTCATAGACCGGGAGATCGTTCACGGTGAGCGTGGCCACGAGCGTTTCGATTGGCTCATCAAGCTCGTTCGTCGCGACGATTTTCATGTAACAGATGTCCCACGTCGTGTCGCGCTCCAAGATTTCGGCCACTTCGAGCTTCACGGACTTGTCTTTGAAGCACCCCGCCACGCTCAGCGGCAGCAAGGCGCCAACCACAAGATTGCGGATCACCGTCGCCCCCCTCATTGCGCTTCGATCCGCGTGAGCTCGAAGTCGATTGAAGGCGAATTCGAGTCCGACCGGCGCGGTCGCTGCACGAACTTCACGGCTGCACCCACCTCCGGCGACATGTAGGAGACCATCTCCCGCCACTTCGTGCGGCAGACCACCTTGTAGGTGTCATACGTGCCGGCGTGCGTGGTGACACGCGCCTGCCCTTCGACCTCACAGGTGCGATCCGCAGTCCAGTCGTTCCCGCCGGCGGTGTGGCCCGTACCCTCGTAGGAGACCGTCTTTCCGACTTCCAGCGGCCAGATATCGCCCGACGTGTTCGTGACGGTCGTGGTGCCGCTGCTGTTGCAGTTCTCCCAGCTCACCTCGGGACCAAAGTTGAGACCGATACCGGCATCCATCGTCCAGGTGCAGCCATCGGTATCGCGCTGCCACGTATAGCGGCCGCCGTCGACGGCGATCAGCGTGTTCCGAACCTGCTCGCCGTTCCGAATGCCGTGGAACACGGTTCCCTCGGCATAGGGCGCCGGCTCCGCCATCGGCGCGAGCGGCTCGGCGACCGCCATTTCATCGACCTGCGTCGTCTGGCACGCCGCCAGCGCGAGGCCCGCGAATGCGAGGCCTGCCGCCCCGCGGATGGCTGCATTGTAGGCTTTCTTCATGGTCAGACTCCCCGTGCAGTTGTGTTGCACGCCAGCCACAGGGCGACATGCGAAGTCAGTGACAGAATGCAGGAAATTGTCACTGGGAGAGTCTCCGTGCGGTACGATTCTCACAATAGAATCAAAGCGTAAGGAGGACAGCAGCCTTCGAGAGCATCGGAAACCCCATGGCCAACTGGAGCCTCTATGACGACGCCGGCCACCGCAAATACCTCAGCATCAAGGAACGCACCGCCTTCATCCACGCAGCCCGCAAGGAGCCTTCGGAGGTTGCCGCGCTTTGCCTGACCGTAGCCTATACCGGCTGCCGTCTCTCGGAGGCGCTGAATCTCACCCGCGACCGGGTCGATCTGGTCGAACAGGTAGTGATCCTGGAGACGCTCAAGAAGCGCCGGCACGGGGTGTACCGGGCCGTTCCGATCCCCTCGGCCATGTCACGTCGGCTCAGCAATCTGCTGCGCAAACTGCCGCCGGATCAGGAGCTTCTCTGGCCGTGGTGCCGGATGACCGGCTATCGGCGGATCAAGGCGGTGATGGAACGGGGCAGCATCGAAGGTCCGTACGCCAGCCCGAAAGGACTGCGGCACGCCTTCGCCATCGCCGCCCTGGAAAAGAGCGTGCCCCTCAATCTGGTGCAGAAATGGTTGGGGCATTCGGACATTGCCACGACCGCCATCTACGGTAACGCGGTCGGATTGGAGGAACGGGAAATCGCACGGAGGATGTGGGGGAGAGACTGAGAAATAATCATCACGTACTTGTGAGTTGCCGCTGTTACACTATCCTGCATTTCGGAACACAAAGTAGCACTTGCCTCGGAGAGGGAAAAGATAAGATGCTGCGGTTATCATCTCTCAACTGAAAGAAACACAAGAAATTCGACCGCACTGGCCGTGAACAACCAGAGGAAATTGAAGCGCCTGACGATCAGATATTCGGCAATCAGGGACGCTAAGAATTATCGTCCTGCTTCGCATCCTGGTCCTCCATCTCCGCCTCGATCACAATCGTTACCAGCACCGCCTGATACATGTTCCATATAAATGATTTCAGGAGCATGAACAGGAATACGAGCCATCCGGCGAACACAGCAAAGCCAAGGCTCCCACCAAGAACAACGAACCGCGCGTCAAGTTCGGCGAGCGCGCTCAAGGCGCCGGAGAGCGGGCCACCGTTGAAAAGCGTCACCTTTACCAGAACGCAGGCCATAAGAAAGAACAAATAGTGAATAAAAACAAACAGAAAATTGAAGAATATGAACTGAAGTCGTGAGATATCGCCCTTTGTATGATTGAGCTGCGCCAGTAGGATGAAAACACTCGGCTTTGTAATGCTCGCAAATATCGCAAACCCCGCAATCAGGAAGCCGAGAATCGCCGTCGTAAACGTAAAGCCGATGTCGGCGATCTGCCTGATCCCTGTGATCAGTGACGAATATGGCGCGACAGGCAGACCGTACCAGGCGTTTGCCGCAAGACCGGCGGCGGCAAGACCAAACACAATCCAGGCAATACGGGCGTTTGAGCGGGCTGTAGCGACCTTTCGTGCCTTCAAATAGACTTGGAAGAGGCTCTTCTCGCTGGTTATACGATCCTTCCAGTCCATCTAAAGCAGCCTTGTTAGCTGTCTGATCCTGTCCACCGTGCGCTCGACAGCGGGCGCGCGCACAGTGCCGGATCGCGTGAGCCCCTCATAGATGCCGTAAAGCCTGTCGATCAGGCCACGGCGAGTCGCTGGTATGTTCTCAACCGGCGCAGAAACCTGAAATTCGTCGTTGTTGCCCGAGAGGGCATTGCCTGCCTGATCCACCCCGGAGAGCTTGACTTCCTGATTTCCGGTAGCTGTGGCTGCGCTCACCGCGTCAATCGAGGCCTCGATATCCAGCCCTTCGCTGTTCGCGGTGGTCAGCTTGGTCCGATCGGAATTGAGTTCCTGACCAAGGCTGCGCACTTGCCCAAGAATTTCGCCGGCATCGATATCATCGTTGGGCAGGACCAGCCGGAAGTCGATCTGTTTGAGGGTTTTATACCGGCGCACAAACTGGGCCACATCCTCGGCGCCCGTCAGCGCGATCACCTCTAGCGTGGGCACGGGATGGGTTTCGTAGAGAGCTTTCTTCGTAACCTTCTGCTCCGTTTTCTTCATCTCGTTATAGAGTTCGTCGATATACTCCTTATGACGGCGGCGAAGGAACTGCTCGGCAGTGGTCTTAAATGATCCAAGATCAGGGGCGTGCGGCGTTTCCGGAAAATAGATAAGGCGATGATTGTTCAAGATCAGCACAAAGAAGATCGAGGGCGCGGAGCGCATGTGCTGCTCATCTTTGATGAGGCCCTGCTTCGCGTCAAAAATCTGGTGGCGCGTCAGTTCGGTATCCTTGATGAATCGGCCCGCAAGACCCAGCACCGGCGCCGTGTCATCACCGGAAAGCTCGACGATCTCGACCTCGTAAAAATGATAATGTGTGCGCTGGCCGTAACTCCTGACATAAGTGTCCCGCGTGAAGGCCGGAATCACGACTTCCTCGGCATAGTCGAGAAGAACCTTCTCGTCGCCAAATCGGCAGATGAAATTGGCGAAAGTTGCATTATGTTGCTTCAATTCCCCCTCCTTTGTTGAATCTACTCTCCCGAAACGGGACCTAGAGGCAAATCGTTCAGGTGTTTTCTTACATGCTGCCAGTTTGGCATATGCTGATCGAGCAGCGCCGCGAAATCACCTCCGTGATGCGGAACAATGAAATGCGCCATCTCATGCAGGATGACGTAGTCCAGACACTCAGGGTCCTTCTTGGCAAGTTCGAGGTTCAGACGGATCGTGCGACGGCACGGACTACTGCCGCCCCACTTGGTTTTCATGCGCTGGATGTAGAAGCGCTCGACCTCAACGCCCAACCGGTCCTGCCATTTGACGATCAGATCAGACGCGGCGGCACGCAGCTCTTCCCTGTACCAGCTATCGAGCACAGCCTGCCGCTTTTCGGTGCCGGCGCCTTCGGGGACGCCGAGCTCAATGTGGCGATGGTCGATGGCGACATAGCTGCGCGGCACATCCTCGACGATGCGCAGCAGATATCGGCGTCCCCACAGATAGTGACTTTCGCGCTCTATGTATTCGCGCGGCGTCTCCCGGTCCTGGGCGCGTTGCCGGCGCTGCTGCCGTTTGATCCAGCCGAGCCGGGAGATGGCGAACAGACGGATGGTCTCCAGCGTCATGCTGCGCGGTGCGGCAATCCGCACGCGACCGGTCGGCGGGTGCACGCTGAGATGGACGTTCTTGATGTCCTTCAGCACCACATCGACCGATATGTCTCCCAAACGCAGCTCGCGGACCATCAGTACTCTTTCTGTGCCCTGATGATCAGGAAAATGCGCTCAACCTCGTCCTTGTCGCCCAGCTCCTGATAGAGCGCCTTCTTAACGACGCGCTCCTTGGGCTCGTTGCCGCGCCAGCCATCGGGCGCATTTTTCTTCACAGCGGCATCAAGGCGCAGCGCCAGCTCTTCATCATTTTCGAGATTGTTGTAGAGCGCGCGCTTGCCCGGCGTGTCGAGCTTCTCAGGCGTGTCTTCCGCCGTGCCGGCGTCAACTCGCTTCACCAGGTCAGCAATCTGCTTGAGATATTCCTCGTACTGGAGGGCCTTCTCGCGCCGGTTCCTGATGATCTCATCCAGCAACGCCGAAATTCGGTCGTAGAATGCCGGATCGTTCAGGTGTTCCTTGATGATCTTGCTGCGCACATTGTTCTCGATCGTCTCGGCAATGGCTTCCTTATTGCCTTTCATGCTGCCGAGCTTCTGGGCGATCGCGTCCGCGATCCCGGTCTTCACGATCAGATCGAGCAGGCTGACATTGTCGAATGGCGAGATTTTGCGGGCTTCATCGGCCTCGATATAGGTGTCGATGAGGTGGCGCATGTCCGCCTCATAGGCCTTCAGATCGAGCGTCTCCCCACTGGCGTTACGGATGATCTCACGAATGGCGAGGAAGTGATCAAGCCGGCCTTTGATGCGTTTGATATCGGCCTGGCTGTAACCGGCCTCGTCCATGTCATCGGCGATGTTGGCATAAGCACGGGCGAAGGCGGCGACCGCTTTGTAAAGCATGGCCCGCTGCGGCTCGCGCTCTTCGAGGTCTGACGGGATTTCGGTGTTGCCGCAGAAATAATGGATATAGTCGAGCTCGCCCTTTGGCGGATCCACCGGCTCGCATAATACTTCGAGGGCTTCGAGTGCGTCGTCCAGACGCTCCCTGCCTTTGGTCAGCCGATCCTGGAGCAGGACATCCGGCGATGGCCCCGGCGCGCTGTCGTCGAGCTCGGAGGAATAGACTGCGATGGCGTTCTCGACCTTTTTGAAGAGGTCCTTGTAGTCGACAATGTAGCCGAATTCCTTGTCCTCACCGTCCAGTCGGTTGGTCCGGCAAATCGCCTGAAACAGGCCGTGATCCTGCATTGATTTGTCGATGTAAAGGTAGGTGCAGGGCGGCGCATCAAAGCCGGTCAACAACTTGTCGACGACAATCAGCAGCTTCATGTTTGCCGGCTGCTTGGTGAACAGGTCCTTGGCGTCGTCCTCGTAGGTTTCCGTCTTCGACTTACCCGCGCGCGGCGTCACCTCCTTCAGAAGCTCGGTGTAGGTGTTGTAGATGAACTGCCTATCGGTTTCGGAATTGGCCCCAATTTCCTCTTTCGTCACGTCCTGCGTGTTCGGATTGTAGGAGGTCACCAGCGCGCACTTACCCTTGAGCGGCGTCTTGTTGAACAACTCGAAATACCGGCATGCCTCATAGATGCTGGAGGCGACAAGGATCGCGTTGCCGCGCTCGCTCGACATGCGCGGCTTGACGCTGAAATCGAACAGGATGTCGCTGACGACCCGGTTCATGCGCGATTTGGAACTGAGCACGCTTTGCATCGTGCCCCACTTCTTGCGCAACTCGTCCTTCTGCCAGTCGTTCAGGCCCTTCGTCTTGGCGTCGAACCATGCCTCGATCTTTTCCTCCGAACCGAGCCGCTGGTCGATGTCGCGGGCCTCATAGACCAGGTCGAGCACCACCTCGTCCTCGACCGCCTCGCTGAATTTGTAGGTATGGATGTAGCCCCCGAAGACCTCCATGCTGGTCTTCCGGTCCTTCTTCAGAAGCGGTGTGCCGGTAAAGCCGATGAACACGGCATTCGGCATCATCGCCTTCATCGCCCGATGCAGCTTGCCACTCTGGGTGCGGTGACATTCGTCGATGAAGACGAACACCTCACCAACCGTAGAGCTCGGCTGCCCCTCCATATCCTTGATCCAGGCGTCGAAGTCCTCGACCTCGCGCTTGCCGAACTTATGGATCAGCGAACACAGCAGCCGCGGCGTCGCCTCGCCCAGCTTGCCCAGCAGGTCACGGCCGCTTTTGGCGCGCTCGATCGGCTCGCCGACCCCGGCGAACACGCCTTCGATCTGCTTGTCGAGCTCGTCGCGATCGGTGATGACGGCGACGCGGGCGTTTGGGTTGTTCTCCAGAATCCACTTGGCGAGCAGCACCATGACGATGCTCTTGCCCGAGCCCTGAGTGTGCCAAATGATCCCGCCCTCGCGGCGCTTCACATGGTCCTGCGCCACCTTGATCCCGAAATACTGATGCGGCCGCGGCAGCTTCTTCACACCGGCATCGAACAGGACGAAGTCCTTCATCAACTCGATCAGCCGGTCCTTCCGGCAGAGCTTTGTCAGGTACTTGTCGAGCTTGTAGCCTTCATCCTCTTCCTCATCCTCCTTCCATTTCAGGAAATACTTCTCCGGCGTGCCAATCGTGCCGTACTGAAGCCCCTCGGTATCGTTGCCGGCGAAAACGAACTGCACGGTCGGAAAGAACCAGGCGTTAAACTCCGGCCGCTGGTTCGAAAGGTTTTGCCGGATACCGTCACCGATGCTCACCCGGCTGTTCTTTAGCTCCAGCACGCCGACGGCGATACCGTTCACATAGAGCACGATGTCCGGCCGGCGCTCATGCCCGCCGGTGAGCGTCACCTCTTCGGCAATCGCGAAGTCATTGGCGTCCGGATCATCCCAGTCGATCAGGTGTACGGTCTCGGCTGGCTTGCCGGCCTCGGTCTTCACAGCCACGCCATAACGCAGCAACCCATAGACCGCTTCGTTGTTGGCATAGAGGCTGCGGTTTGTATTCGTCGCCTCACGCTGGAGCCGCTGAAGCGCACCACTGATCTGCGCAGGCGTATAGCCACGCCCTTCCAGCCACATGGTCAGGTACTTCTCTTCGATGTTGCTGTTGCCCGGCCGGTCAGTCCAGTCGCCCAGGAAGTCGTAGCCAAGCTCATCGCGAAACAACTCGATCACACGCCGCTGGGTCGCCTTCTCCGGTTTCAGCACATCGCTCATACCAGCCGCACCCTCCCGGTCAGCAATTCCTGCATCATTCCCTGCTTGATCTGGCGGGCTTTGTCCAACCGAGTGTGAAGCGCTTCAATCTCCGCGTCCATTTCCCCAAGGACGCGCCCAATTTCTTCTTGCTCGTCAAGCGCTGGAACGGGGAGTTCAATTTCTGAAACTGAGGACCAGTCAGAGCGAGGCATGTGAGTCCCGTACCCCTGACTGGCTACTTCAATGAAATGATCAGTTTGAACAACCTGATACAAATAGGAACTGGTTGTCATGTCCTCGGCAGGAGCCAAGACCCAAAACTCGGTCGAGCAAACACCGGAGCGGTCTGCACGCCAGTATTTCCGCAAGTAAGCCCGTAGCTTCCCAAAGAGAACATCACCTTTTTCGAACACCGCCTTCAAAGAAGCGTTTTCGCGTGCCTCTGACCACCCTTCTAAACGACCGGTCCCCTTTGAAATATGCTCAAGTTCGACGCAGAAGGGCTGCCATCCCGCAGTCGCTGGGTTTATCCGTCGTTTACGAGGAACCGCAATCTCCCCAAATTTACGTTTGGAGACCTCACCACTGAATCCCGGGAGTCGGCGGCGGCCGGAGAGCAGCTCCTGCATCGCGCCCTGTTTGATGAGGCGCTTTTTTTCAATGAGTTGTTCGAGTGCGACAATTAGCCCGTCGGCTTCCTGCAGAGCTTCAACAATCGCATCTTGTTCGCGACGAGGCGGCAAGGGTATGGCCATCCTCGCGATCATTTCACGACGAACTGAATCCACGGATGATTTCGCGGTCATCTGCATTATTCGGTCGTAAAATCTTGAAGAAAAGACAAGATAGAAAAAGTATCCAGAAATTCTGTCTACGAAATCTGACATCACGTAGACGCGCTGATGGACGTCAAATTTTCCATCGATATAGTGAAATATCTTTCCTGTTCCGACGCCATCTCCTGCTGTCAGAACAGCCTCTTTTTCAAAGGAGTAGCTATTTATCCGCTCAACGTTCTGAGAGCGAACAAAGAACGGATAAACGCCTCCTTTTACACGGTCCTGGGTGTTTCGGCTGCCGGTAGTGATCGTGGCAATATCTTCGATATATACGGCTTCCCAATCTGCCGGAATAAGGCCAGCTTCCGACTCCCTAAATCGACCAGTCTCCTGCTGGCCCCCGGTCTGATCGGGTGCTGAGATTGCTAAGCCCATCACCATGCAAACCCCATCCGCTCAAGGTGCTGATTGACCTTCGTCTCAAGATTGGCAACGCGCTCGGTGATCTCAGGCAAACGGAACTCGTAGCGCTCCGCCAAGACAAGCACGCGCTCGGCCAGCGCGTGACTGATGCGATCCATTTCGTCCTCGATCATGGCCTGAACGGCGCTGAGCCATTTGTCGTCGACGGTAAGCGCCTTGATCTCTTCGACGGTCAGTTCGGGAAATTTCGCGTAGGCGGCCTTGTCGAGCGCAGACTCGGTCTCCTTGATCCGCTTCTTCAGATCGCTCTCGGTGTTGGTCAGTTTCAGCCACGCCTTCAACGCGGCTTCTTCTTCGGCGGCATCAGCGTCGCCCTTTATCTCTTTCAAGCGCACATTGACGTTGCCCTTGTTGACCTTTTCTAAATCGGCGAAAGCGCCGTCCTCGCCGCCCTGCTCTTCCTCCAGCTCTGTCTTTTCGGCCTCAACGGTTTCGAGCTCGGCCGTTAGTTGATCGATCTGAGCCTGTTCGCCAGCAAAGAAGCGCGCGACAACATATTCCTTTGGCACGAGATCGCAGGCCCAGCCCTTGTCCTTCTGCTTGCCGTTCTTGCCTTCCTCGATGATGCGGTAGGTTTCGGCCTTCCAGCCGTCGGCCGCGAGCAGGTAGCAGTCGTCCTGCATCGTCTCCGACCAGTAATCCATCAGGTGCTGATAGATGTCGTACTTATCGACCAGCGGCTTGCCGGTGTAGTGAGCGAGCAGGTCCTCTGAGATGTCGAAGATCACCTGCTTCGGATCACAGCCGGCGTCGAGGCCTTTGAGATACGAGGCTGTGCGCTCACGCCATTGATCGTAATGCGCGCGCATCTTTTCTCGGAAGGCGACGAACTCCGGATGCTCGAAAATCGTCGGACGGACATCGCTCTTGTCTATCTTGAGCTCGAAGTAGCCGGGTCGGCATTCACGGAGCAGAACCTGCTTCATCGTGGGATAGACATCCCAGTAGGGTTGCAGGGCATCGATGTCGGCGGCGGGGATGCCGCCGCGCAGGTGCCCTTCGATATCCTGCCGGTCCTCTTCCTTCTGGCTGTCAATGTAGCGCGGCAGATTGAGGTTGAATTCGTTCTTCTCGATCTCTTCGAATGGCACCATCCGGGCATAACCGGGGATATCGTTGCCCTTCCAGAAGGTATCGACGATCCGATGGATGTCCTGCGAGCGCAGACGGTTCTTCGGCCCGTCCTTCATGAAGCCTTGGCTGGCGTCGATCATGAAGATGCCCTTGCGGGCCTGGGCGTCCTCCTTGTCCATGACGACAATGCAGGCCGGGATACCGGTGCCGTAAAACAAATTGGCCGGGAGGCCGATGATCGCCTTGATATAGCCCTTCCGGACGAGCTTGCGGCGAATCTCCGCCTCGGCGTTGCCGCGAAACAGGACACCGTGCGGTAGGATGCACGCGCCCTTGCCGGCGCTCTTCAGAGAGCGGACGATGTGAAGCAGGTAGGCGTAGTCGCCCTGCTTGGCGGGCGGCACGCCATAAGCCTTGAAACGGTCATACGGGTCGTTTTCGGGATCAAGGCCTGTGGTCCATCGCTTATCGCTGAACGGAGGATTGGCCACGACGTAGTCGAAGGTCTTTAGCGCCTCGCCATCCAGAAACCTGGGATCGGCGAGCGAGTTGCCCTGCCGGATTTCCGCGGTCGGATAGTCGTGCAGGATCATGTTCATGCGGGCGAGGCCGCTGGTGGCCGCATCCTTCTCCTGCCCGTAGAGCGTGACCGACGTGCCGGCCTGGTCACCGACTTTCAAGAGCAGCGAGCCGGAGCCGCAAGTCGGGTCGTAGACCGTCGTCCGCGAGCTGGTGGCCGCGTCCTTAATGCCGAGCATCTGCGCCATGACACGGCTGACCTCGGCCGGTGTATAGAACTGGCCCTTGCTCTTCCCGCTCTCGGTAGCGAAGTGGCGCATGAGGTACTCATACGCATCGCCGAGGATGTCATCGCCATCGGCACGGTTGCCCTTGAAGTCGAGCGACGGGCTCTCGAACACCGCTATCAGATTCGTAAGTCGGTCGACCTTCTCCTTGCCATCGCCCAGCTTCACTGAGTCGTTGAAATCCGGGAAATCCGCCTGGGAGAGCTGCTGGTTGGACGCGGCAAGCGGTGCGACGATCTTCTTGTTGATCTGATCGCCGATATCCGGCTTGCCCTTCAGCGCCACCATATCGACGAAGCTCGCCCCGTCTGGCACGGTAATCGGTGCATAGGGCTCACCAGCGTACTTGTCGCTGATATACTTGATGAAGAGCAGCGACAGCACATAGTCCTTGTACTGGCTCGCATCCATGCCGCCGCGGAGCGCATCGCAGCTCGCCCACAATGAGCGGTATATCTCGGATTTCTTAATCGCCATTCGGCCCCCTCAATTCGTTTTTGTGCGAACGCGTCTGCTCGGAGAGTGAATCATGCTCGCGCACATACTCGCGCATGAACTCGCGAAGCACCTGAGCGGCCGGCTTGTCCTGTTGACGGCACGCCTCCAGAAATTGCTCACGCAGCTCGCGCTGAACCCTGATTCGCAGACCAACGTCTTTCATCAGCGCAGTGTAGCCAACGGATACACATTAAGATAGCAGTTTCTCAGCTTGACACCGAAAGCGCTCACTTACGGTCTTTCGGGCATGGCAGCATCAAGCCCTCAGGCCGCCGCGCCCGTCCCGCCAACCCCGCGCAAACCTCCCGGATCACGAGTCATCAGCCACTACGCCTGATCTCACCACCCGGCTGATTGTCGCCGGATGCACGTCGAAGACCCGCGCCATCTGACTGGCGGTGCGGCGTCCCGAGCGGACGGCGTCGACGGCTTCACGCTGCTGTTCCGCGGTCAGCTTCGGCCGACGGCCGCCTACCCTGCCTTCCTTGCGAGCGCGTTCAAGGCCGGCCCGTGTCCGCTCGCGAATCATCTCGCGTTCGAACTCCGCGAACGAGCCGAGCATCTGCATGAGCATCCGGCCGCCGGGTGACGTTGTGTCGATCGACTCCGTCAGGGACCGGAAGCCGGCGCCGGCCGCATCGAGCTTCTCCATGATGAACAGGAGATCCCGTAGAGAGCGAGACAGTCGATCCAGCTTCCAGACGACCACCACGTCACCTGACCGGAGATAGTCCAGAAGCTTTTGGAGCTCCGGCCGATCCCATCGGCCGCCGGAGGCGGCTTCCTGATAGATCGTCTCACATCCCGCCTCCCGAAGGGCGGTCACCTGAGCCGTGGTGTTCTGATCGTCCGATTTGGAGACACGCGCATATCCAATAAGCACTCAAAAATACTTTCATAAACCAATTGCAATTCAAATACGATCTGCAACCAGTTTACGCAAAATTCGAGGCTGCGGAAATGCGAACATCGTGCAACGCAGCATTTTTGATAGTAGAAACGGTCGTTATTTCAGTCAGTCCAGCCGAGGCGGCTTGGGTAGTCCGTCCTCCGTTAATTCGTACTCCGAAACAGCTTCGCGCTCGGGCTCGGCCGTCTGATCGTTCCGCTCCACATCCTCATCTCTACTGGGCACCGATTCCGTTTCGGCCGATTCCGACGGCTCCGGCACCTGCTTGCGCATGGCCGCATTCTGCATCTGGAGCTCTTCGAGCGTCAGACCGTCCACGGGCCAAGGCTCCTTCTCCCGCGCCGGTTTATCGCCCAGGTGCGCCTTGGCAGTGGCCACCATCTTCTTGGCGCTCTCGCTCTCGTCCCAGAATATCGGCATGCGCGCCCGGATCGGTTTGTGCCCCTGAAACCGCAGAATCACATCATCGCGGAAGGCATCGCCCATCAGTTCATGCGGTGCAGCGAGAGGCGCCCGATTTCCCCAGAGATCGGGATGTTCGCCGAGGAGTTCGGAGATGTACCGCGATGTTCCGAGATCGTTCGGCCGGAAGTACATCTGCGCCTTGGAATTGGCGATCAGCGTCTCCCAGCGGGGATAGACGTTTCTGAACTGGGACAGGTCCTGCGCCACGAGCCACAGGCGGATATTCGCACCGCGGGCGATCGACACCGCATCCTCGACGATCCGCATGTAGCCGAGCTGCGGCAGCTCATCGAACAGAAACAGGAACGGCCACTGCCCCTCCGGCATGAATGAGGCTCGGCCGTTTCGCGCCTCCCGTTCCACATGCCGCCGATGCGCCATCACACCTTGCAGCATCATGCCGAGCACCACGCGCAGGACCGAGCGGTAGACACTAATCTGTTCCGGCGGCACTACCACGAACACCGTATGGGCATCCCCGGTGATCGCCGTGTTGTCGTCGTCCAGCCAGAATCCGGGCTTGTCCTCCACACCTTCCGCATGCAGCCACCAGCGCATGTGGTCGTCGCCGGCGATCGTATGCGGATGAAGGCCATGGCTGGTGCCGCGGGTTGCCCGCATCACCTTCCCCGAGCGCCAGATTTCGAGTTGCGTGCGCAGCGTGTGCGTAATCGAGGTGCGCATGTTCTCGTGTTGATCCAGAAGAGACGCACCCAGCTCGCGCAGCCGCTCTTCGTCGCTATCCTGGAGTTTCTCGATAAGGGCGTTCTGCCGGTCCCCATCGAGATAGAGAAGGCGCGTCACCTCCCGGATATTCCGCTGCCGCGCGGGATAGGTGTGGTAGACGTAGAAGATCAGCGCGGTCACCAAATCCTTCGCGGTATTGTCCCAGAACGGCTCCTTCCCCATCGGCTCGATCATCAGCTCGGCAAGCTGGCGACCGTTATCCCAGATCACGTCCGCATCCTCGCCGGGTAGCGGCGTGAGCATGTCCATCGGATTGAAGCAGTCCGTATCCGGATCCTCCGGCGCGAACTTGAAGACCTTGCCGTACCAGTCGCGCCGCCAAGCGGTTTTCCGGTAAAGCTCGCCCTTCGGGTCGAAAACGACCGTTGGCCCCTGGTAGTGATAGAGGTTGCGGATGATGAAGCCCTGGCCCTTGCCGGAGCCGGTCGGGGCCACGGTCAGCAAATGGCCGTCTCCATCGAACGCAATTCCGCTATATTTTTGCTGCCCGTTCGTGAGCTCCGTCGGAATCGGGAATTTGCCCAACTCCAGCAAATCCATGCGGTCTTCGCCGCGACGCCAGCACATGGGCGTTTGCTGATAGCCGTCGAACGTCATCCAGGCTTCGGACTTGCCCAGTTCCTTGATACGCGCCTGCCACTCGGCATCCAGCTTTGGCAGGATGACGTTCTGAAGCACCCGCTCCAGCTCGTTCCGGTCTCGCTCGATAATCTTCTGACGCAGGAGCATCTTCGAGGCCCGGTCCACCGGCATGTCGAAGATCAGGTCCAACAAGGCCCGCATCGGCGCTTCCAGCCCCCGGCGGAAGTTCTCATACTCTTCTGCCTCTTGCCGCTTCTTCCTGCCGCCGCCCCCGAACAACTTGCCGAACACCATGCGCTCCCTCCCGTCCATACTCCCTGAATCACACGTTTTCGCCCGAAAATAGCGTCCCAAATCCCGTCTGGCCAATCACTGCGCCGTTAGCACCACTCGGGAGAGGGTGGTCACAGCGCGGCGGCGGGGTGGCTCATTGGTTGGGCGAGAGCACTGCTGCGGATTTGAGGGCATCTACCGACGGTGCCCTCGGATGGGCCGGCGTCTGCTCGGTCACTTCTGGCTGGCGCCGGTGCCTTCGGCATCCTGGTCGGGCATCGCAATCCCTTCCGGCTTCAGCAGCACGACCGGCGGGCCTTCCTCATGTGTGGCGTGCCTGGCAGGGGCGCCGTACCCGGCAACGGGGCTGCGGGACTTTCTTCCCCGCGAGGCTTCGCCTGCTTCCTCGCGCGCGCTTCGCTCCAAGAAAGACCCGCTTCCCCGTCGTCCGCTTCGCTCCCGCCCTTCGGGTGCCGCGCCCGGCTTCGCCCCTGCCTTTCCGGCAGCCATCGGAAGGCCGCGGCGGTCGCGGCCTCGCAAAACGGAAAGGAGCGAAGCCATGACGACCAAGAGCAAAAAGCCCGACGTCTACACCCAAGTGACCAACAACATCATCGCCGCCATCGAGGCCGGCGCCGGCAACTGGCAGATGCCCTGGCACCGCAGCGGCGAGGGCCTCAACCGCCCCACCAACATCGACACATCCAACGCCTATCGCGGCGTGAACGTGGTCTCCCTCTGGGCCGCCGGCTATGCCAAGGGCTTCAGCACCGGGATCTGGGGCACGTATCGCCAGTGGCAGAAGAACGGCTGCCAGGTGCGCAAGGGCGAGAAAGCCAGCCTAGTGGTGTTCTACAAGGAGATCGAGATTGCCGACGACGAACTCGAAAACGAAGACGGCAACTGGCAGACCGACAACAAGCGCCTCATTGCCAAGGCCTCCTGGGTCTTCAATGCGGACCAGGTGGACGGCTACGCGCCCGAGCCCCTGCCGGCACCCGAGAACCCGGTCGAGCCCATCGACGCCGCGGAAGCCTTCGTTCAGGCGACCGGGGCCACCGTGAAGCACGGGGGCGAGCGGGCTTTCTACCGTCCCGCCGACGATATCATCCAGATGCCTGAGCGCGAGCGCTTCCTTGGCACCGAGACGAGCACGCCGACCGAAGCCTACTACGGTACGCTGCTGCACGAGTTGACCCACTGGACGGGCGCCAAGAAGCGCTGCGACCGGGAATTCGGCAAGCGCTTCGGCGATCAGGCCTACGCCATGGAAGAGCTCGTGGCCGAGCTTGGGGCGGCCTTCCTCTGCGCCGATCTGGGCATCAGCGTCACGCCCCGCCAGGATCACGCCGCCTACATCGACAACTGGCTGTCCGTCCTCAAGGCGGACAAGAAGGCCATCTTCACCGCCGCCTCCAAGGCGGCGCAGGCCAGCGATTACCTCGCTGGCCTTCAGGACCGTGGAAACACTGAGGCCGCCGCATAGGCGGCCTCACACGTTGACGGATCAGACCGCGCCGCACACCCTGCTAAAGGCCTTGCGCCTCTTCGGAGTTCCTCATGTGCCGGCGCACCTCTTCGATGGACATGCCATTATCGATTTGCCCCTGCCAGAACTTGCCACCGGATGCATCCGCAGGCAACTGAGCAAGGCGGACTCAATATTATTTACAGTTAACTATCTTAGCTGGGTCATTCCAGTCACACGCATTGCCGCCGCCGCAAGGTTGAGTGTTACAGGACTGAGTAGTTGTCCATGTCGAGCCGCAGCCATCAGACCAATAGACCGTTTGCGTGCCGCCACCGCATGAAGCTGAGCAGCTTCCAGTCGATGTGATCTGATCCGAAGGCGTACAGCAAGACTGGGTGTTACAAGACTGACTCGACGCCGGCTGGCTGCTGGAACTGCACCCGCTATTGCAAGATTGCGTCGACGACGGCTGGCTGCCGGAACAGCTTTCCGAGCAGGACTGGCTCCCTGCTGGCTTGCCGCCGCCGCAATAACTGCCCGACACGCTGGCGCCGTCCTGATCCCGTCGGCAGTAGACTGTCCGCGTCTGCGTGCCGGACGTACCCTCGCAGGTCACGCTACGAGCCTGTGTGCCGCCACTACAGTAAACTGATCGGCTCTGGGTACCCCCACCGCAAGACACCGAGCACGACCCCCAGGAACCGGTCTGCCACGACGCACCCTGACAGGACCCCCAAGACCCCGTATTCCAGTACGGTGAGGCCGAACAGGTGCTCCAGCCACCTGTGATCCAGGTATAAGTGCAGCCAGAGTTATTCGTACAGGATTGGCTGCTGGCTGGCTTGGTGCCCTGGCAGAAGCTATCGTCCACCTGCGTGGAGCCGAGACGACATTCCACCGTCCGGGTCTGTGTCCCGGCACCATAGGCGTCGGTGCACGAGTTGCTGCACGCGCTCCAGGATGACGTGTACCAGCCCGTCGGCGCGAAATGCCGCCAATTGCTGCCGTCGCAGTATTGTGGGAAGCCGACGCTGCCTTTGTAGCGGATCAGACCCTCGGACGCCCCGTTGCAGGTCGACGCGTCGCCGATCTGAACCGAGCCGGTGGCAACGGTATCGCCGTCAGCGTCAACGGTGAGCGGTGTGAGACAACCCGTCGTCGCCTCGGCCAACGCGTGGTTCGGACCATGAATGCGACCGGCATCACCGCACGCCTCGGCTCCGAAGATCGACGTCTCCAAATCATCGAGGCGGGTGTCCTGATCGCTGTTGATCGATTGAATCTGGTCGATATGGGCAGCGTTTTTGCTCGCTTGCCCACCAGTGCGACCCTGTCCCGACACGGCAAAGAGTTTATCCTGAGCCTCAACAGGTTCCCACACAACCGCCGCGCCGCCGAGTGCCGTCAGCACCAGGAACGCCAGCCACAAGCGCACCCTCACCAATCGACCCTCCAGGAAGTCCCGTCACAATATTCAGGCGCGCCGCCCGATGGTGGCATGCGAAACGCGCCGGCCCGCGTCGGGTCACATGTGTTACCGGTCCCGATCTGAAGCCCGCCCGTCAGCAACACACGGCCATCGGCCCCGATGGTCAGGGCCGTAATGCAGCCATTCCCGTCAGAAAGCACATGACCCGGTCCCCACAGGCGGCCGGCATCACCGCAGGCGGCGAAGGCAGCATCTTTCTGATCCACCACGTCCAACCGCGCGGTCTGCTCCGTATCGCGGCTGCTCTCTATCGCCAACTGATTGGCGTGCACTTGACTGGTGCTACGTTCAGGCGTCGCTGTCACCCGCCCTTGGGCAACAGCAGACGATGCGAAAAATACGCCCCCCAAGGCCAGAAACCCTAATACAACCAATGAATATCGCATTGTTGAAACCTAATTTTTGTTTAATTCTAACATCTTATGTAGTCCGGCACTAGGAATTATGTCAGCTATGCTGACGCATACACTTTCTCGTGACCATCTTCAGGCGCCGCAGCCATCACTTTATCGCCCCCAATGCGGACGCATGCTTGCGACTTTGTGGGGAGAGCGATGTTCCATGACCCGCAGCTGTGACCAACCGATATGCCCGGCCCAGAAAGAGCACCGGGGCCGCCTTCCTAGGCGGCCCCGATCGGCTTCGTTGGACTTGGGCTTTGATGGAGGATACGGAGCTCTTACTTGCCCTGTGCCTCGGGTGAGTTGGCAATTTGCTGGCGAACTTCGTCGGCCGTCAGCTCGCCGCTCGTGATCTTGCCTTTCCAGAATTCCGCGCCGGCCGCGTCCGCTTCGCGTCCGAGAACATCGCTATAGATCTGGTCAATCGCGTTCTGGGCACCCTCGTTAGAGCGCTGGAAGTAACCGGTCAATTCATTGGCGTTGACATTGCCCGATTTCACTTGTCCTTCCCAGAACGCCGCGCCTTTGGTGTCCGCCGCGCGCCCGAGTACCTCACGATAGGTCTGTTTTACCGCATTCTGTGTTCCGCCAACGTTGCAATTTGTTCCCGCAGCACAGCCCTGAAGCCGGTTATCGATCTTGTACGCTTTTGCGAACTCGTTACGTTGTTGAATGTCAGCAAATGTCTCCTGACGTCCGAGCGCCTCATTCGATCCGGCAATGTTTTTGGCTACCATATTCTCTGCTGCTGTCGGCGAATAGCCTTGGCTCATGAGCTTGTCATAGTAATCCTGATAAAACATCGCGCCTCCTTTATCCGGCACACGACCGAGTTCATTCTTGTAAACCCGGCAAATCGCAGGAGAGGCCGTGCACACTTCTGCGCTGGCTGTTTTGGTTGGCGCTTTGCTTGCTGAAGGCGTCTTAGACGCTACAATAGGCGGCTTCGCTGCATCAGGAAGCTGCACGCTTCTGCAGATAACCGAACCGTCGTCATCATATCCGATGGAGAAGGTATTCGCGCCGCTACAGGTCGAGCTTGTCATGCGCCCAACGATCCCCTCGATCTTTGACAGGCGATTTTCCAGATCGGCGATATCCGCCTCGATGCTGTCCGCGCGCGATCTAAGCGTTGAAATCTGACCGTCAACGACATTTGCCCGTACATCCATTTGATTGGTCAGTGTCGAGAACTGGCTTGCCCCCTTCACACCCGTGGCCGTCTTGGCAGTCTGCGCTGCGGCGATGACCGGCAGCGTCAGAAGCACCGCCAGACACGTCGTCATTCTGAATAATACTTTGATATCCTTGCCCATCGTCCTTTTACTCCAATTCATTGGATTCAAAGGTTTATGGGCCGGCACACAAATTCATCTAACGACATGGCTGATTTGCTGTAATCGACGTCGTAGGGGAAAGCCTTCCCCTGCCTGCAACCGCCTGCGGCGTTTTTCCGGTCACCCCATCTGCGGGGGCCAACCCCCGCAACGCCCCCGAGGCAAGCGGTCGGCCTTGCAGGCCGTCATCTGATGTGAGCGCGCGCGTGCCGCGCGCTTGAACCCTTCTGTCCAGCTTATGCCGGCCGTAACGGGCTTGACCAAGGTGGCCGTCCGGCCCCGCCCGCTCCATTCGCTACGCTCCCGTGTTGGGCCGGACTGACGCCCCAAGGGGCGGCCACCTTGTCGCCCGCCACTGAGCCGGCGCTCGCCACGTCTCTCACTCTGTCGCTTTTATTCGGGTCGCTCGCCGCTGGGCAGGGGTTCAGGCGCGGGGCTTTGCCCTGTGGCCGACTGAACCACTGAACGAAAGGCAAGACCATGAAATTACTGACCCAAGACCAGCGGCAAAAGCTGCTCGCCAACGGGCAAGCCAACGCCGAGCAGCTGGCAAATCCAGACAGCGACGGGGAAGCGCACGACTTCTTTCCCGTGGTGAAGCTGTTCAACCCGTGTGGGGGCGCGACCTGGCTCCTGACGGAGCTCGACCCGGAAGAACCCGACATCGCCTTCGGGCTGTGCGACCTCGGCATGGGCTGTCCCGAACTCGGCAGCGTGCGTCTGTCCGAACTGGCCAGCGTCAAGCTGATGGGCGGGGCGCTCGGCATCGAGCGCGACCGCCATTTCACCGCCGACAAGCCGCTCTCCGCCTATGCCGCCGAGGCTCAAGCCTGCGGCCGCATCAAGGCGTGAGCGGCTCCCGTAACGAAATCCAGAAATCACGAAAGGACGAAATCATGACCATCGAGACCATCACCCTTGACCAGCTGAACCCGCCCAAGGCCAACCCGCGCAGCCGCATGGACGCGACCGCCCTTGAGGGGCTGGCCGCCTCCATCAAGACCGACGGGCTTTTGCAGAACCTTGTCGTGCGCCCGCGCAAGGGCAAAGGCTACGACATCGTCTCCGGCGAGCGGCGCTATCGCGCGCTCCGGCTTCTGGCCGAGCGCGGCGACATCCAAGCCGACCATCCTGTGCCCGTGGACATCCGCAAGCGGCTGTCCGCTGCCGACACCCTGAGGCTGGCCACCATCGAGAATATCCAGCGCGAGCAGTTGCCGCCTATGGACGAGGCCGAGGCCTTCGCCAGCCTTCTGGCGGACGGGGCCAGCCTTGAGGACGTGGCCGCGAAAGCGGGCGTGTCGCCTCTGACCGTCAAGCGGCGCGTGGCGTTGGCCTCCCTCTGTGACGAGGTGAAAGCCTTGGTGCGGGAAGGCGACGTGCCCCTTGGTGTGGCCGAGGCGCTGACGCTCGGCACCCATGACCAGCAACGCGCCGTCATCGAGCGGCTGGAACAGGGCTGGCATTACGACGCTGATGACATCCGCCACATCCTGACGGGCGAGAAGCCGTCCGTGGCGCTCGCCATCTTTCCGCTCGACCGCTACGAGGGCACCTACACCGCCGACCTGTTCGCGGACGATGCCAGCACCTTCTTCGACGACATGGAGCAGTTCTATCGACTGCAATCCGAGGCCGTCGAGCAACTGGCCGACACCCACCGCCGGATGGCGGCCTTCGTCGAGGTGGTGCACGAGTCTTACGTGCCGTGGTGGCAGTACCGCGAGGCCGAGGACGGCGAGCCGGGCGGCGTGGTCATCCAGTTCGCCCCATCGGGACGGGTTCAAACCCGCGAGGGGCTGGTCAGGCGCGAGGTACGCCCAAGCGTGGCCGAGGACACCAAGGAGGCTCCCGCCGCGCCGAAGCCCAAGCCCGAGTATTCCGGCCCCGTCATCCGCATGGTGAGCGCCCACAAGAGCCTTGCCGTGATCGACGCGCTTCTCGCCAATCCCCGTAAGGCGAAGGAGGTGGCCGTCACCGGCATGATGCAGGGCTATGACTGGACGGGGCGCGTCCATCTCGACCCGCACCCGGCGCTCGCCTACTTCGCGGAAGCCGAGGTGCAACCCACCAGCTACAGCGCCATCGCGCGGGAAGCCGAAGAAACCGCGCAGGCACTCGGCATCGAGGCCGACAACTCCCCCTATGCCGCGCCGACGCGCGGGGCATGGGAGCAGCTATTGCGCAGCCGCAAGGAGCCGCTCGCCCTCTATGAGGCCGTGCAGGGCTTGACCGATGCGGAACTGGAGCAGCTGCACCTCCTACTGACCGCGCTCACCTTCGGGCAGGGCGACATGGACACGCTGGACACGGGCGACAGCCTGTTCAACCGCATCGCCACTGACCTTGAGGTGGACATGCGCAATCACTGGCGACCCGATGCGGAGTTCCTGTCCCGCCGCCGCAAGGATCAGCTGGAGACCATCGCCAAGGAAAGCGGCGCGGAAAAGCGCATCGGGCGCGCCAAGGACTATTCCAAGAAAGGCATGGTCGCGGCGTTGGTACGACACTTCGAGCGCACCAAGGATATGGGCGACGACGCAGCGGAAGAGGACCGCAAAGGGCGCGACTGGCTGCCCGGTGCCATGCACTTCCCCGCCGTGACCGGAGAGGACGCGGGGGCGGCAATCCCGCCCGAGACGGACGCCGAGGCCGGTGCCGATGCGGAGGCCGACCCGGGCGCATCCGCCGAGGCCGCCGAGGACGCGGCCTGACCGAGCGGCGGCGCGGCATTGGCCGCGCCGCCACTTTCTTTATCCGAACACGGAGGACACGAACATGGGCACCATCCTCGGCGCGATCATCGTCATCGCCCTCATGGCCATCGTCACCAACATGACCGGCAACCCCGACGACACCCTCTGGGTGCTGCTGGGCGTTCCCGTCGCCATCCCGCTGGGCTTCGCCGCGCTCGTGACAATCGTGCGGTTGTTCAAGGGACCGAGGCGATAAATCCTTTGCCAATCAAGAAAAAACCCTCCCGCCGAAGCGGGAGGGTTTGTCGCTAACAGCAGCTGCCTGAGTCGGTTATCCAGCGAGTGATCTGTTCCACACTCAGCCTGAATAACAATCCATGTGCCGCCTCTGCTCCATAGGGTACAGAATCTCTTAGAAGTTTGGCGACAACAGTTTCGCCTTCGACCGAAAGCACTTGGATTCTGCACGATTGATCCGCAGAGCCACCGTCGTAGATATGGTGCGCGTGTTCGGCATCATCGGATACACCTATGAGATCATCTTTTATCCAAAAAAACTCACCAACCTGAATGATGTCATTTTTCTTAATTTGTGGACGAGCGGGCACCGAACCCTCGACATAAGCCCGCAGCACGTCAAGCGCCGCAAGCACGTCGTCCTTTGAAGGTTGTTTAGACATAGGGTTTCTTCACCTGCACGCGCAAGCACACAGGGCCTATTTCAGGGAAAGCTGAAAAAAGGGAAGAAATATATGCCGATGGTATGGGAACAGTGTGAGGCGTATTCAATGCCTTCATCGTCACCGGCCGAAAACCCGCCGACCGGAGCGCGGCAGAGTTGCCGTCGCTAGCCACGCTTGCTTTGGGCTAATCGCTGCGGTCGTCCGGTCGTTCGAAGGGCCAAGGCCGCGAATGCAGGTGGCTCTCGCTGCCGAATGAAAGGGCGCCGCCATCTTGCTGGGCGTTACCACCTTCCGGCGCGCCTCATCGGCTCCCGCCCGCCATCACGCGGAAGTCCGGGGCTTTTTCATGCCGCCTGACATATCGGCCAGCCCCGCTTGGCCTGAGGCCCGATTGTCAGATGCCGTCGCAGCCGCCGTCTTGTGGACATATCCTGCAGTTGCCGCGTCCCCTTTCAGTCGCGAGCCACACGCGCCCTGCGCCCTTTCCTTCACATGGCAGACCTGGCACCGGCACCGCCCCCGGCAACGGCGGGCAGCCGGTTTCTTCCCCGGCCTGTCGGCCTTCCTCGCGCCCCAAGAAACAGCCTGCCCGCCGTCCTTCGCCCTGCTGCGGCCCTGACGGGTGCAGGGGGCGGTGTTCACCGGTGCCTTCGGCTGGCCATGGAAAGGTCGCGACGGGCGCGGCCTCCAACGAACTGAAAGGAGACCTAGACATGGCAACCATCGGAACTTTCACCAAGACGGACAAGGGCTACAACGGCGACATCCGGACCCTGACCTTCAAGGCCAAGGTGGCGCTGACCCCGGTCGAGAACGGCGGCGAGAACGCCCCCGACTTCCGCGTGATGGCGGGCACCGCCGAGATCGGCGCGGCCTGGAACCGCACCAGCAAGGGCGGCAACAGCTACATCTCGGTGAAGCTGGACGACCCTAGCTTCCCGGCCCCGGTCTACGCCAACCTCGTCGACCGCAACGGCAAGCCGACCCTCATCTGGGCCCGCTGACGGAAACCGGCCCCGCCGCTCCGGCGGCGGGGCCAGCCATTTCAACAAAGGAGATTTCGACCATGAATATGATGACGACCAACGATCCGACGCGCCCCGTCGAATACGCCGAGATCGCCGTCGAGCAGCTCACCGTCTACCGCTACGTAGTGGCGCTCACCGACGACGTTAACGATCCGGAGGGGATCGCGCTTGCCCGCTTCAAGGCCGGCGAGATGCCCGACCTCGGCCCCGCCGAGGGCGAGCAGCACGAGCTGACCACCTACTATATCGGCGAGTATCAGCCGGAGGCCGACCAGCGATGATCGGCGCCATTTCAACCCGCCCCGCTCCGGCGGGGCACTTCATATCACACAAGGAGATTTGACCGATGACGAATTCAACATTTCCACATTTGACGATGACCTACGACGATTGGCTGGAGACCTACCGGCCCGTGCCCAACCCGCTCGCCAAGAGCGCCCCCTTCGACGGCCTCATGTTCGAGACCTTCGGCCCCGAACTGGCGCATGTCCGCGACACGCCCGCCGACCGCGTCTGGACGCTGGTCGAGGGCGACGACGACACGCTCTATGTCCTGAGCGGCGTCCACTTCGTGAACCGCCTCGGCTACTTCATCGCCGCGCAGCCGCGGCCACCGCACGTCGACATCGAGGTGCCGGTCGATTGACCTGTCCGCCCTTCCACCGAGCGCCGCTCCGGCGGCGCTTCTCTCTGCATGCGCCATGCAATGCCGGAGCCGCCACAGGCGCAAAGTCACCATCTCCAGCGTCGCCGTCCGATCGCAGCATTCCACACCGTCCCGCCTCGCCCTTTCGCGGTTGCCGTCCCTCGGAGGGAAGCGCGTCCCTGCCGGGCGGGGCCTTGCCGTCAATGCGCGGCCCGCGCCGGTCCCCCGTGTTGCGCATGACGGCGGCGGCTCATCCCGCCCGGCCTTTGATCCGCGTCCTTCGGGACGGACAACCAAAGCGAAAGGATCAAGACATGGGACTGGATATGTATGCGTTCACGACCGACCGGCAGATCGAGCGGGGCGTCGACTTCAGCGCCGAGGGTGCCACGGAGTTTCACTACTGGCGCAAGCACCCGAACCTGCACGGCTGGATGGAGCGGCTCTATTTCGAGAAGGGCGGGCAGGACGAGATGTTCAACTGCGCCACCGTCAAGCTCACCGCCGATGACCTCGACCGGCTAGAGACGGTCGTCAAGGCAGGGAACCTGCCACACACCGAGGGCTTCTTCTTCGGCGCATCCGATGGCAGTGAGACCGAGGACGATCTTGCCTTCATCGCGAGTGCACGCACCCACATCGAGGCCGGTGCGACCGTCTTCTACACATCTTGGTGGTAACGCCGCCCCCCACGACGAAGCCGCCTCTTTCGAGGCGGCTTTCGCATTGGGATATATAGGTGCAACGTCACGGTGTGGACCTTCTGCGGGCACTATTTCTTCGCCGCAATGTCGTCTTTCACAGGTCTTATGCGCTCACTCGCAAACGGCTCCTGACGTCCTCGGGCAGGCGAATGCGCCAGCCCACCAGCCGCGCATCGAGGGGCCAGTCCTCGGCGATTTCGAGGCGGCGCTCCGGATCCGGCCCGAGCATCTTCTGACGGACAAAGGCATCGAAGGTCAGCCCGCACCGCCTGGCGCGTGCCGTGGCCTCGTCCAACTCCTCCGGCGCGAGGGCGAAGGTGAACTCGTACAGCCCCGCTTTGACGCGGACGCTCACGGGGTTTTCGGCTGTCGTCATCGGCGATGATCCTCCATGTGGTTCCTTCCCTCTTCTGGTCTCGACCGCAAGCGCCTCACCTGACGCCAACGCCCACGTCCGCTCTGCCCCCGGCGATGGTCTCGGCGCGCGTCGATGTCTTCCCTCGTCCGCCGGGTTCCGGCGTCGCAAGCGGCCTTCTTCACTGGGCGAACCTGCGTCCGGCGCCGCCCGGCGCAACCCGTCGTCACGGCTTTCTTCCCCGCCGGCTGCGCCGGCTTCCTCGCGAGACAACAAAGCCGCGCCTCCGCGTCCTCCGCTCCCGCTGCGGCCTGACGGTGCGCTCGGGACGGCTCGGCCGGCCGCTTTTCGTCGCCCATGAAGGCCGCGGCGACGCGGCACGGAACCAACGGAAGGAGGAAAGCCATGAATCGACTGAACGCCATCGACACATTCGCCGAGCAGAGCTGGGACGAATTCGTCATCGAGGTGGAGGACGCGCTCCTGATCGAGAGCGGCGAAGAGCTGGGCCCGGACCACATGCACGACATCGCCGCCGCCTACGACGCCGGCCTGTCCCCGTGGAGCTGCGTCATCGCGATGCTGGAGAGCAACCCGCGGCTTCGCCAGCGCGCCGCCTGAGCCGGGCCGGCCCGCCGACGGCCTACGCCGTCGGCGTGGACGGTCTCGTGCCGTCCGCCGAAAGCAACCTGCCATCCCCCACCAGCCGGTCGCCCTACCGCTGGCGACGGTGATGCACGATGACGGCGGCGACCGCGGCCGCCACGACGCAAAGCGTGCTCAGTGCCTTCATCGGTAGCGACTCCGCCACCGCCAGTCCGGCCACATTCGCCGCGCCGGCGAGCCCCAGGATTACGTATGTCCACACGAGCCATTCACTCCGTTGGTTTCTCATCCGGGGGCTTATGGCGGCGGCCGATAGGTCGTAGCCTGACCGGGGGACAAGGCGCGTTGGCGGCATTTGAGTGTTGTGGAAGGTGATTGAACCTTGTCGGCGGGGTTAATTTCGGCTAGTATTCCGTTGGTTCCGATAGAGATTAAGTCACTGACCTGTCAGTGTGAATCTTGCTCCCGCTGGAAGTTGGCCCCATAAAGGGGTGAGCAGAAGTGTAACTTCAGTAGGGAGGCAAGATGGATGTTGTACCCCAAAAATCCCTGAATCGAGACCCTGACAAGGGCCATCGAGGGTTTTTGGGGTACAACAATTTCTGGGGCATTCGACCCCCTGCCGGGGTCTCAAGCGCCGTCAATCTTGCTCTGCGAGGCCAAGGAACTCCTGACGGAGGGCTCCGCTGATGGCGCGCCCGCCGCTCGATCCCGATAAACGGCGCACGAAGTATCTGCGCGTCCGTCTCACGCCCGCTGAGAAGCGCGACCTTGAGCGTGCCGCCGAGGAGGTTGGCGTCACTGTGGCCGAGTACGCCCGGGCCATGCTAACCGGCAAGAAGCCCAGAGCGAAGCCGCCGCAGCACAAAGCCATGACGGCCCTGCTCTACGAGCTGTCCTCCATCGCGACGAATCTCAGCCAGCTGGCCGACGCCACCGGCGAGACAGCCTATCGGGACTGGGCGCAATATGTCGGCGGCAAACTGGTGGAGCATGTCTCGCGCCGCGCCGATCTGACGCCCACCATCGAGGCCCATATCGAGACCATCAACGCGGCGGGCCATTGGGTGAACAGCCTCGCCCACCGGGCCAACATGGGCAAAGCCTTCGATCTCCGAGAGGCCCGCGACGCACTTCTCGCCGTCCAACAGGCCGTCAGACCGATCCACGACGCCATATCGCAGCCACCCCCTGAGACCGGGTCGGAGTTCGGGCCGGGCCCGGACGAGGACGAAGGCGGGACCGATGCGGTTTAAGGTCCCCAAGCGTCAGCCGGAGAGCTTCAAGGCGTCCAGCCTTTACCTGGCCGGGCAAGTGAAGGGCCTGTCCCCCGACCGCGTCGAGTTCGTCGAGGGACACAATCTCTACACAACCGATCCCCGCGCGGCCGCCGCCGTCATGGACGCCACCGCCGCCCAGAACCATCGCTGCAAGACCCCCGCCTATCACTTCATCATCACCTTCGACCCGAAGGACGCGGAGGCCGGAAAAGTCACCCAAGAGGTCAAACGGGATTTGGCGCGCAAGGTGCTCGACGATATGGGGCTGAGCGAGCACCAGGCGCTGGTCTATTCCCACCAGGACACCGACCACCCGCACCTGCACTTCCTCGTCAACCGCATCCACCCGTCCCGGCACAAGGCCTATAACCGGCACCGTGACGGAACACGGCTCGCCGGGATCGTGCAGGAACGCGCCCGGGAGCTGGGGCTCAATGTCCTGCGCAATCGGGAATATGTCCGCGAGAAGGGTCTGGAGGCCGACCTTGGCCCCGAGCCGAGCGATGCCGAGTTCTGGAAAGCCAAGCGCGAGGATCGCGCGGCGCAACGGCCCTTCGACAAAGACGCCGTCCGGGCCCTGCGGGATCATCTGAAGCCGGATTTCCACGAGGCCGGGTCGTGGGAGGAGCTGACGCAACGCCTCAATGCCAAGGGCATCACCATGGAGCGCAAGGGCCAGGGTCTGGTGCTGACCGACGGCGACCGCTTCGCCAAACTCTCGGATATGGGCAAGGGGGTGCGGTTCCATACCCTCGAAGATCGCTTTGGCGAGGAATACGACGCCTTCCTGATCCGCCGCGCCGCCGAGCTGAAGCGCGACCGCACCAAAGGGGCGGACGCCACCGATGCGGATGAGCTCTCTCCGGAAGAAAAGCGCACCCTCGACGGCATGCGCGAGTCCGAGCCATTGCACGAGAACGCCATCAACGCGCTCGACGCGGCCGATATGGACTATCGCTACTGGGCCGAGGTGGAGGCCGCCTATCGGCAGGCCGAGAACCGGATCACCTATGCCAGGCGCCAGGAGAGCTACTATCGTGATCGCGAGAAGACCGACACCGAATGGTTCCAGCGGCGCACGGTGAGCCTGCTCAGGATTCTCGACAAGGTCTACGGCGACCCCTACGCCGCCAAGAGCGCTTGGGATGTGCTGGAGAAAAAGCACGGCGTGGCCGAGGCCGAAAAGCTCGTGCGGGATAACCCGCATGTGCTGGGCAAGGTCCGGGGCCTGCGCATCGGAGACAAGCGGGACGCCGCGCGCGCCGAAGCGAAGCGGATGTCACAGTATCTGGGCGAGCGCCGCCGCAAATGGCGGGAGTCGCGCAACCGACTGGAGCACACCCGCAGCCAGATCGAGCGCGCCCGTCAGCGCACGCGCGTCGCCGTCCGCGACTTCGAGATGCTCCAGCATGCCGCCGGGAGCCGGCAAGACCTCAAGCGGATCATGCTGCAGAAGGTGAAGCTGCGCGCGCTGGCGCTGTCACGCGTCTCCGAGAAGGCGATCCGGCAGAGCCGACTCAGTGACGCGCGCAAGGAGCAGCTCGACAAGGCCTATCGCCGCATGAAGGAGCGCCAGCGCGCCCGGTCCAGGGAACGCGAGCGCGGTGACGCCTTTGGGCTCGATCTCGACATGTTCGACTGACCGGCAATCCTGTTTATTCCAGGGGTTCGCCGGCGACAAATGTCAGCCCGGAACCACGATCCTTCCAGCCGACCATAAAGGTCGTCGTGCGCGCCCCGAAATCGGTGATCACATCGACCACACAAGTGCGCAGGTCCGCACCATGACTGAGCCTCAGTTCGTGTGGACTGTGAAGCCCGAGCACCGTGAGCTTGTCGCAAGCATCGAGGCTCTCCTGCACCATTCCCAGCGTTTCAGCGTCGGTGCATCCTGGCAGGTGGTCCACGTCCACGTTTTTTTCAGCACGCGCTGCCAGCGCCGCGACGCTTAGAAACGCCCCCGCCATGCAGACGGCCGACACGATCAGCAGACCGGTTTCACCTCTGTGTAATGAATTCATTAATTCACCCTTTCAGGATTTCTGGATTTAACGAATTCTTGGCCGCATCCTCGGCAGCCTCGGCCGGACGGCTCAGACGGCGCTGGAAAACAGCATCCGCGTAGTAGCGGAGTTTCTCCGCCAGTATCGGACGGCAGCCCTGCACGAAGACCAGCATGCGGCTGTCCGGCAGCAGCGTGACCTCCGAGGGGGACAAGAGCGGCCGTCCGGTCTCGCTTTCGCTCTCGCTGAAGGACGCGGGCAGGCCCAGCCACGCAAAACGCCCGCTGCGCCCGCCGCTGCGCACCTTCACGGTGCGCTGGCCAAGCATGTTCGAAAGCATGTTGGCCGTCTCCGGGTCCTGCACGTTGAACGCCTGGCGCACGGCGCAGTTGGCGATCATCGAGCGCCATTTGTGATAGGTCTTCTGAAGCTGGTCCAGATCCTGAACGAACAGCCAGAGCCGCACGCCATAGCCTGCCAGATAGCCGATGCCATCCTCTATCGGGCGCATCCGGCCCAAGGCGGGCAACTCGTCCAGCAGGAACAGCACCGGCGTGTCAGGGGTGCGCGTGTTACGGCTCATCGCGGCGGTGGCGATCCCGACCATGAGCCGCATGAAGGGCTGATAGGCCGCCACGAACTCGGGCGGCACGATCAGGAAGACCGAGAAGGTGTGCTCCTTAATCTGCTCGAAGCGAAACGACGACCGTCCGGTCATCTCCGCCAGCTGCGGGCTCTCGAAGATCTCCGTGCAGCCCTGGGCCGTCGAGATGACAGCCGACCGTTCCTTGTCCTCCTTCTGCGAAAAGCCTTCGGCGATCCGCGCCGCCGTCTCACTGGCCGACCCCATCATCGCCGCCAGCGCCTCATCAAATCCCATGCGCGAGCGCATCAGCATGACCCGCAACTGCCGCAGCGTCCGTTCCTCATCTTCGAGATCCCGCGCAATATGCAGCAAGAGCCCTATGATCAGGACGCGCGCTTCGCGTTCCCAATGATCCGCAGTCACGACATTGGGTGCCACGATCATTTCCGCCATCAGCCGCGCGTCATCCACCTCGTTCGGCGTGCCCACACGGATGAAATCGACCGGGTTGAAGAAGGCATTGGACAGTGTCGAATCGAAAGGCGCGAAGACGACAATGCGACCAAGCTCCGCCCGGTAGCCACCGGCGATGCGGTAGTTCTCACCCTTGATATCGGTCACGAAGACCGAACCCGGATGATCCAGCAGATTGGGCACAACCGCGCCAATACCCTTTCCCGAGCGCGTTGGTGCGAAAGTCAGCAGGTGACCCGGACGCGCATAGCGCAGGAACCGGCCATCGCGTTTGCCGATGATCGGCCCCTTTGAGGTGAGCAGACCCGCCTTGCGCAACTCACGGCCCTTGGCAAAGGACGCCGATCCATAGGCCTGACGCGGGCGGCGCATATAGCGCCAGAGCCCGACCAGGACGGGAAGCGCCACGACCGCCGCGACGGCGGCAATGGCCCAAGCCCCGAGCGGCGTTTGCGCCGCGTAATGGAGAAAGACAAAAAACCCGGCAAGGATCAGTATCCACTTCGGGAGATCGAAGACGACGAACCGCAGCGTTCGCCACAACACGCGAATGAATGACATGGCAATAGTCCCTATTTTTACGCAACCAGGGACTTATGTGGCTCAGCGGAATTTCATTCCTGACGGGTGGAAAAGTCAGCTACTATGACGTAAAATGAAAGTGTTGCCGATTTCCGTGTATCAATAGGTCCCTAGCGATACGCAACCAGCGGATTTCGGCAACACTACTGTTTTGGGCATCCAATCTCAGCCCGACAAGCTGTAACATTGGACAGGTAACGAATTCGACACTTCGTTATTTCGTCAACAGCCGCGCTTCTTTTTCACCATCTCGAAGCCTTCCCGCAAGAGCTCGACCATGGAGACGCCGTGGATGGCGGCATGCGCCTTGAACTCCCGGTGGAACTCTGCGGGCACCTTGAAGTTCAGCGGCTTCAGCTCCGCGGCCTCGGACCGGTGCAGATTATCGAGCGTTTCGCTCGGTGACGGTGGCGCGCCTTTTCGCGTGCGTTGGGGGGGAGCGATTTTCGTCATGCTATGCCGCCTCCCGGTTCTTGTTGGTTTCAACCAGATCGACAACTTCCTGGACGAGCGCATCGGCCCGTGCCTTGAGCGAGGCAAAGCGCGTCTCGGTCAGCGCCCGCCCCTCGTCGCTGGCACGACGATAGGCCGTTTTCTCGGGCAGCGTCGTCTTGAGGCAGTGATAGCCGCCTTGGTCGATATAGGCGCGCGCCTCGTCGAGTTCAGCGTCGCTGTCGCCGACACGGCTCAGCACAAAGGCAACCCGGCTGGCCGCGATCCCCGCCTTGCGCAGCTCATGCGCCAGCAGCACCGACGGCTCCAGATCATCCAGCGCAAGCCCCGTGGGCAGCAGCACAAGATCACTGGCCTCGGCGATCTGCCTTGTGCCCATGCTCGCATGGGGCGGGCCATCGAGCACCATCAGATCATGGGCGCCGGCGGCCTGCATCGCCTGGGCCACGGTCCCGAAGCGCTCGACCGCCACCGTCGGCTCCAATGCGTTCTGAAGGCGACGGGCCTGCCAGCTGAAGGCGGTACCTTGTTGAATATCGAGATCGGCGATCTTCACATGCCATCCGACCTGCGCGTATTCCCGCGCAATCAGCCGCGCCAGCGTACTCTTGCCAACCCCTCCCTTTTGCGAAACAACTCCAATAATCAAGGTCCTGTATCCATTCATTGTTTTCTTTAATAATAACGAATTATCGATTTCCAGAAAAACAGAAATGCATTTTTATTCATTTACATAAGCCCCCACAAAGCAAAACGGGGGAAACCGCGATACGTATCGAAGCCGTCAGCTTCCTCGACCGCCTTCGCCACGTCTCCAATCAGACCGAACTGGAGGCGCTCTTTTCCCGCGCGCTTGCCGAGCTCGGCTTTCACGGCTGGGCCCATCAGATCATCAAGACCAACAGGGCCGGCCTCGATCCGCCCGCCATCCTCACCACCTTCCCCGAGGCCTGGTACCGGCATTACCTCGATAACCGCTACGATCTCATCGACCCGGTTGTCCTGCGCGGGCCGCAGCAACTGATGCCCTTCCAGTGGAGCGCGCTGAGTTTCGGCGAAGACTTGACGGCGCGCCAGCTGGAATTCTTCCGAGAAGCGGCCGATGTCGGCGTTGCCGAAGGCATCGGGATTCCGGTCTTCGGGCCGGCTGGATCGCACGCCATGGTCTCGATGGTCACCGATCTGCGCGCCAAGGACACCAAGCGCCTTCTCGACGCCCAGGGACAGCTTCTGCAGTTCCTCGGCCTCGCGTTTCACAATGCCGTCCGGGATCTTTCCCAGAACGCCGCCACGCAACTGCCCGTGCCCTATCTGACGCCGCGCGAACGCGAGTGTCTGCTTTGGTACGCGCAGGGCAAGTCCATGTGGGATATCGCCCGGATTCTTCGCATCAGCCGTCGGACGGTAGTGTTTCACCTGCAAAATGTCCGCTTCAAGCTGGGAGCCTCGACCACGCATCACGCCATCATCCGCGCCCTTCAAAGCCGCATCATCGATCCGTAGGGCGATGACCCTGTCCCGGTATACAGGCTGACAGGCAGCGCAGTCTCTGCCTCAATCGGCGGTCGTCAAACAACCGGAGGAAGACATGTGCTGTCCATTATATCGCAAGAGAACGCCCATTTGCATTGGGACGCGCTGGCGTCCATGCACCAGCTCCGCCGACAGGTTTTCAGCGAGCGCCTTAGCTGGGGCGTGACCGTCATCAACGGCCTGGAGATCGACCAGTTCGATATCCCGGACGCCCATTATCTCATTCATCAGGACGCCGCAGGCCGCGTCGATGCCTGCACACGGCTATTGCCGACGACCGGCCCCTATCTTTTGGGCGACGTGTTCGCCGGTCTCGTGGACGGCGAGCCGCCCCGTGATCCCCGCATCTGGGAAAGCACCCGTTTCTGCGCCGACCACGAGCGCGCCCCGCGGAACATTGCCGCGCTCTTGATGACCGGGATGCTGGAATTCGGGGTGGCGCGCGGGCTCGCCGCTTATGTCTCCGTCTCGGATATTCGGATGGAGCCGATCATGCGCCGGGCGGGCTGGGACCCGAAACGTCTTGGCGGCACCATCGCCACCGGCACCGACACGGCGGCGGCCGAGCGGCTGACCGTCTCGCAGAAATATCTGGTCCGTGTTCGCAAACGCGCCGTCATCGAAGGCAACATTATCCGGAACCTGCACGAGCTCGACCGGGAGGCAGCTGTTGCGTGACTGGAACGGGCGTCAGACGAACACAACGGCCATTCTGTGGCGTTTGGCACCCCGGGGAAGGTGACGGCACCAGACACCCTTGCAGAATGAACACAGCGGCCTCTCAGGCCGCCCCACCTTCAAAAGCAATTGGTCATGGTGCAGGCCCGGCGCTGGTTCGGCCTGAAACGCCCATATCCGAATAGGTGCGATATGTCGCCGGTTCGGCTTGCACCGCCGGCTGTGCGCCCATTGGCATACCGGCCCCTTCCCTTTATCCCAAGCAGGAAAAACGGGGCAGCACGTAATCGCCCGGAACCTTTACGGCAGACGGCCGCAGCGATTGGCAGCCGGATCGCGGCCCCGCATCCTGCTTCATAATCGCACAAAATCGAGTTATCCCCAATCGCTGATCCCAACTACAGGTATTTAATAATACAGGTATATATAGGTAATGCGGGAGCGTTAATGCGTAAAGGCGGGAGCGTTAATGCGTACGGATTTTCCGACTTCCAGAAAATCCGCCACCTCCAGGGCGGGAGCGTTAATGCGTGGATAACTTTTTCTATCCACAGGGTTTTTCACAGGATCAGCACCCATAGAGGGCGGGAGCGTTAATGCGTAAAACCTTCCCCGCACACAAAACCGCGCTGCACAGCGTCAAAGCGGCGAAAACCTCGGTCCTTAATGGTGAATTCGAACTGAGAGTTACTCATAAGGCGGGAGCGTTAATGCGTGAAATTAAATCCGATCTTCAGAGAGAGCCTATAAGCGTCCGACATGCGGGCGGCTCGGCAGAAGCGTCAGCTTATCCGACGACGTATCGGCGTCAATGCGGGCGGCTGGGTAAACCACGGAAACCTTGGCCAGTGCGCGCAGGAATGCCTTCTTGAAGTCGCGACGGCCTTGCGCCGTTGTGGCGTAATCGGCCCCGAACTGAAGCTGCAACGCGGACCAGGGTATCGGCGTCCGTTTTTTCACATAGGACATGCGATAGGTCAGCCAGAGATAGACATCGAGCGCCATTGGAGATTTCTTCAGCGCCTTGAGCGCGCGGACGTCGATGGGCACCGGGTTTTGCGTGATCTCGTTGTAGAACCGCTCTGAGAGCACGACCGTGCTTTCCCACAGGGCTGCCTGATCGGGCTGGTGCGGCGTCCACCACAGCGACGCCGTATCCGCGATGTTGACATTTTCCAGACTGAGTGCCCCTTGCGAGGTGTAGGTGCAGGAAATTGAACAGGCGAACAGCCGCGTCATCTGATCGCGAAGACGGGGGATTGATCCCCACCGGCCCCCGGTCGGGGCAATGTCGAGCTCCTGCATGAATTTGCTCAGGCTCCGCCCGAGTACGACCTCACGCTCGCCAGTCCGGACAGCTTCGGTGGTCAGGAAGCCGGTCACTAGGCGCGGAATGCTGCCATAAGGCAAGCCGACCTTTGACGGGGCCAGCATTGTCATGGTGAACGCACCGTTGGTGCGCGAGAACTCGTTCCCGGGGACACGCCGGTGCGGCATGCTGGCCTGTACCATGGCCCGCGCCATGAAGCCGAGAGCCCCGGCCTCCTTCGCTTCCTCGACCTCGATCTCCATGGCCGAGGTGAAGAGCTTGGACATATGCCGGGGTATCGGGCTGTTGTCGTTCGCCGGAACACCGACAAGCGAGGCAGGTTCGGTCTGCACGCCGTCTATAGCTTCGACATCAAGAAAATCGCCTTGCTCAGCACAGTTGACACTCATTACCATATTCACTCTTTGTTCTTGCAAAACGATAACACAGAATCTTGCCAGAGCGGTCGAAATTTCGATGGCCAATCGATCGCTTGCCAGGTCGAGTGAACGCGGGTGTTCGCGGTAATACTCCAGACGCCGGAGCATACGCCCGGGAATGAACCGGACCACGGCATCAACCCGTCAGCGCCTCCAGCACGGGACAATCGGGCACCTCCTCGCCGGAGCATTGCGCCGCCGTATCAGCCAGCACCCGCTCGATGCGCCTGAGATCGGCGATCTTCTCACGCACGTCGGCAAGATGCCGTTCGGTACGATCCTTGACCTCGGCGCAGGTTTGCGTCCCGCGGTCGACGAGGGCGAGCAACCCGCGGATATCGTCGAGCGAGAAGCCCAGCTCACGCGCCCGCAGGATGAACCGCAGCCCCTCCACATGGCGGTCATCATAGACGCGATACCCGGCCTCCGTGCGCGGCGGCTCCGGCATCATGCCGATCTTCTCGTAGTAGCGGATGGTCTCCAGGTTGCAGCCGGTCCGGCGCGCAAGCGCAGCGCGGTGCAATCCCTTCCCTGACGTGTCGTGCTTCATCTTTTTTGCAAGAACCTCTTGAGTCTGTAGTTACTACAGACATTACCTTAAATAATGAACAAGATCGAGAACAGACCGACATGCATGAGGTGCGAACCGACTCTGAAGCCCACGAAACGCCGGAAAAGGCGGGTGAAAACAGAAAGCGCTGGTACGCGGCCGGTGGGCTCATCGGCGCTGTTCTGGCGTCGTCGTGCTGTATCGCGCCGCTCGTGTTGCTGACGCTCGGCGTCTCGGGCGCGTGGATCGGCAATCTGACCGCGCTGGAGCCCTACAAGCCCTACTTCGCCGCGGTGGCCCTCGTCTTCATCGGGCTCGGCTTCTACCAAGTCTATGTGAAGCCGAAAAAAGCCTGTGCGGACGGCAGTTACTGCGCGCGACCGCAATCCTCGATCATTACCCAAACGGCCCTCTGGATCGGGACGGCGCTGGTCATTCTGGCGCTCACAATCAACTGGTGGGCGCCGCTGTTTTACTAGGAGACGAACACATGAAACGACCTCTCGTCATCACTGCCGCCGCCGCCCTGCTGAGTATCGCCGCGGCACTTGCCATGACGCCCCTGTCGCAGGCGAGCGCTCAATCGACAACCGCGGCGGCGGAAACCGTCACGCAAACCTTCGCCATCGAGAACATGACCTGCGCCATGTGCCCGATCACCGTGCGCAAGGCCATGGAAGGGGTCGAAGGCGTGCGCTCCGTCGAAGTGAACTTCGAGGCCAAGATCGCCACCGCCATGTTCGACCCGAGCACCACGTCCACGGCGGATATCGCCGCTGCGTCGACGAATGCGGGATATCCCGCCAAACCGGAATCGTAAGGCAACGCATATGAAAGACGCCACGATCATCAAGACCGGTGTTATCGGCACCGTCATCGCCGCCATCTGCTGCTTCACACCCGTTCTGGCCATCGGGCTGGGCGTGGTCGGGCTCTCGGCCTGGCTCGGCTGGCTGGACTACGTGCTGTTGCCGGCACTGGCGCTTTTCATCGGCATTACGGCCTACGGCCTCTGGCGGCGGCGGCAGGCTGCCGCCTGCTGCAAGACCGATACCAATGCAAAACAGGAGAACAGCTGACATGACTGACTGCTGCACGCCGCCGTCAGGCGGACGCTACGACCTCACCGTTGTCGGCGCCGGTTCCGCGGGGTTCTCCGCCGCCATCACGGCGGCCGAACAGGGTGCCAATGTCGCCCTCATCGGCCACGGCACCATCGGCGGTACCTGCGTGAATGTCGGCTGCGTGCCGTCGAAGACCATGATCCGCGCCGCCGAGGCGTTGCATGGCGCGCGCACGGCAAGCCGTTTCCCCGGCCTTTCCTGCGAGGCGCAGGTGACGGATTGGCAAGCACTCGTGACCGCCAAGGACGATCTCGTCGCGAGCTTGCGCCAGGGCAAATACATTGATCTTCTGTCCGCCTGGCCCGGCATTTCCTACCTCGACGGGGCCGCGCGCCTGAGCCCTGACGGCATCGCCGTGAACGGACAGATCGTACCGGCGGGTAAGGCCATCATCACGACCGGCGCCGCGCCGGCAAAGCCGGATATCCCCGGCATCGACGACGTGCCCTGGCTAACCAGCACCACCGCGCTGGAGCTGACGGCTCTGCCCCGCTCGCTGATCGTGATCGGCGGCGGCTATGTCGGCTGCGAGCTTGCACAGATGTTCGCGCGCATGGGCACGGCGGTGACGCTGGTCACCCGCTCTCGTCTGCTACCCGAGGCCGAGCCGGAAGTCTCGGAAGCCCTGACCGGCTATCTGCGCGACGAGGGCCTGACCGTGCGCGATGGCCTCGCTTATCGGCGGATCGTGCAAGCAAACGGCGGGGTTGCCCTGACCGTGGAGATTGACGGACAGGAAGAAACGCTGATGGCCGAAGAGGTGCTCGTAACGGCAGGGCGGACGCCCAACACGCGGGGGCTCGACCTCCCAGAAAACGGGGTGCAAGTCTCCAACAAAGGCGCCATCGCGGTCGATGAACGGATGCGCACCTCAAGGTCGGACATCTACGCCGCCGGGGATGTGACCGGGCGCGATCAATTCGTCTACATGGCCGCCTACGGCGCCAAACTCGCTGCCCACAACGCGCTGAATGGCGACAGCCTCGTCTACGACAACACCGCCATGCCATGGGTGGTGTTCACCGATCCGCAGGTGGCCGGCGTCGGCCTGAGCGAGGCCGCGGCCAGGGACGCGGGCTACGACGTCAAGACCTCAACCCTGCCACTCGATCAGGTGCCCCGGGCGCTCGCGGCGCGCGACACCCGCGGGCTCATAAAGCTGGTCGCGGACGCGGGAACCGACCGCCTGCTCGGCGGGCAGATACTCGCCCCCGAAGGTGCCGACAGTGTCCAGACCCTGGCGCTTGCCCTCAAAACCGGCATGATGGCAAAGGGGCTCGGCGAGATGCTCTTCCCGTACCTGACGACCGTAGAAGGGCTGAAGCTCGCCGCGCAGACCTTCGACAAGGACGTGGCGATGCTGTCCTGTTGTGCGGGGTAGCCAGTTCCATCATCTCGCGCGACCGCGGCACTTGACCCTGCACCGTGGTGCAGGGTTTAGGGTTGCGACCAGGGAGGAAACACATGGCGAATCTGACAATCGGCAGGGCGGCGAAGGCGGCAGGCGTGCGGATCGCGACGATCCGGTTCTACGAACGCCGAGGCCTGATCGCGCAGCCACGCAAGCCGGAGAGCGGATATCGAACCTATCCGCCCGAGACCGTGGCGCGCATCCGCTTCATCCGGCAGGCGCAGGAGATTGGCTTCTCGCTCAAGGAGATCGAGGAACTTCTCTCGCTTCAGGCGCAGCCCGACGCCGCCTGTGGCGATGTCCGCGACCGCGCCCAGGCAAAGCGCACCGAAGTCGAGCGCAAGATCGACCAGCTCATCCGCATTCGCGACGCTCTCGACGAGCTGATCGCCGACTGTCCGGGGCGCGGGGCGCTCCGCGCATGCAGCATCCTGAGCGCATTGAGCGATACCGATTGGGATGGCGGAGAGCGGGCCGACCCGCAAGAGAAGGTTCCGGCCGATGCGTAAGGTGCTTCCGCCAATCCTGTTGGCACTCGCCCTGACCGTCGCCACGGCGGCCCACGCCGCCGGGCCCACCTACAAGGTCCATGTCGCCGGCCTCGCCTGCCCGTTCTGCGCCTACGGGATCGAAAAGAGCCTGAGCGCGATCGACGGGGTCGCGCGCGTCGAGACACATATCGAAGACGGCGTGGTCATCGTCGAGATGGCTGAGGGCGAAACCCTCGACCGGGCGGAGGCGGCGCAGGCCGTCGAGGACGCGGGCTTCACGCTGGACGGTTTCGAGGCACCGGCGGGCGGCGGCCAATGAGGACAGACGACACCCGCATGCAGATAGCCCCGCTCTCATGCCTTTCCCGATCCGCCCTTGGCCTGTTGCTTCTCGTCCTGACGGCGAGCCTTCCGACCGGCGCGAACGCCGCGCCGCAGACCTTCAACACGGCGCTGCCCGTGGCCAAGGGCGAGTTCGTCTTTCGCCAGCAGTTCTTCTACCGGAAGGCCGATGACGACCCGAGTGCCGCGAACCGGGATCTGGAAGTGTTGGGCGGCATATCGGTGCTCGGCTATGGCGCGACGGGCGATCTGGCCCTCTTCGGTGTTGCTCCCTTTCTCGACAAGAGCCTCGATCTCACGACCTCCGGCGGCGCGCGTGTGAACCGCGACACGAGCGGCCTGGGCGACATTCGCCTGTTCGGCCGCTACACCGCCTTCCGCGCCGATGCGAAGGGACGCACTTTCCGGGTTGCACCCTTTGCTGGCATCGAACTGCCCACCGGCGACGACGACGATACCGACAGCCTGGGCAAGCTCCCCGCCACGCTGCAACTCGGATCGGGTTCCTGGGATCCATTCTTCGGTGTTGTGGCCACCTGGCAAACGCTCGACTACCAGATCGACGCGCAGGCCAGCTACAAGGTCAACACCGAGGCGAACGATTTCGAGTTCGGCGACGAGTTGCGCCTCGATGCCTCGCTGCAATATCGCCTCTGGCCGCGCGAGCTGGGCGCGGGCGTGCCGGGGTTCCTCTATGGTGTGCTTGAGGGCAACTTCGTGCATCGGGCGAAGAACCGGGTCGGCGGCGCCGATGATCCCGATTCCGGCGGCGAACAGCTCTTCATCTCACCCGGCCTGCAATACGTGACCAAGCGATGGGTGGCGGAGGCCATCGTGCAGCTTCCCGTCGCGCAAAACCTCAATGGCGCCGCGCTTGAGGACGATGTCATCGTCCGGGCCGGCTTCCGGGTCAATTTCTGAGGGGGCCCGGATGGTAAAGCGAAAAACGATCCTGAGAGCACTCGCGGCCGTGGTCGCGGGGTCGGTGGTGCTGGTCTTGGCCGGCTGGATCGCCTTCGTCCCTTCGGCCAGGGAGCCCGGCTACGAATTCGTCAAGGCCTGGGGCGGCAAGGGCACCGCACCCGGCGAGTTCAACGATCCGACCGGACTCGCCGTCACCGCAGATGAGCTCTTCGTCGCCGATTCCCGCAACGGCCGCATTCAGGTCTTCGACCTCGACGGCAGCTTCAAGCGAGCCTTCGGCCAGCCCGGCGACGGTCCGGGCGAGCTCGGCCGGCCGATGAACCTGACCATCCGTGATGGCACGCTCTATGTGCCGGAGTATTTCAACGACCGCATTCAGGTGTTCGGCCTCGACGGCACCTCGAAGCGCCTCATCGGCCGCAAGGGCGCTGGCCCCGGCGAGTTCAACGCGCCCGGCGGCGTGGCCGTCAGGCCGGAGGGCGACCTCTATGTCGCCGACTTCTACAATCAGCGCGTCCAGCACCTGCGCGCCGACGGCGACTTTGTCCGCCAATGGGGTACCACCGGCGAGATCGGCACCGGCGCGGGCGCATTCAATTACCCAACCGACGTGGCGTTGGGCAGCGACGGGCGATTGTTCGTCGCCGACGGCTATGGCGACCGGGTCCAAGTCTTTGGGCCCGACGGCGCGCTTTCCCACAAATGGGGCGGCCCCTTCGCCATGAACATCTTCGGACCCTTCCAAGGCTGGTTCGCCACGGTGACCAGCATCGCGATCGGCCCGGAGGGCAATGTCTTCGTCGCGGATTTCTACAACGACCGGGTTCAGAAGTTCGCACCAGACGGCACCTTTCTTATCGCTTTCGGCGAGACAGGCATTGGCCCCGGGCAACTCCGCCACGCCATGGCCGTCGCCGTGGCCGAGGACGGCAGCGTCTTCGTTGCCGACTTCCTCAACAACCGTATCCAGAAATGGCGGCCTCGAAGGTGAAGAGCCGACATTCGGTGCGTGGGGCGACGCCCCCACCGGACAAGGTCTCCTGCCCGATAGGGACGGTCGCGTTACCTTGCGATGCTCCGCAGTGGGCCGGTCAGGCCGCCCTTTCCCACGCGTGGCCGGCGAACGCCTCATCGAGCGGCGTATGCAGCAGATGATTGGCGTAGTTGCTGAGCGTCTTCACCGCGAGCGCCAGAATGATTTCCAGCACGTGGCGCTCTTCGAAACCCGCGTCGAGGAATGCCTGGACATCCGCCTTCGAAGGCAGGCCCCGGGTTTCCCGCAGCGTCTCGGTGAAGGTGGCGAGCGCGGCGAGCTTGGCGTCCGGGATTGGCTGCCCGTTGCGGATTGCCTCCGTCACCTCGGCGGGCACATTGGACATCTTTTCCGCAATCATGCTGTGGGCGGCCATGCAGTAGTCGCAGCCATTGCCGCGGCTGATGGTCAGGAACACCACCTCCTGTTCGGCCGGCGTAAAGCCCGATTGGTTCCGAAACCGCTCATAGCCGTCGAGGTAGGTCTCTAGCAGGCCCGGCGAATTGGCCATCCCGGCATACATGTTCGGGATGAAGCCCACCTGTGCCTTGGCCTTCTCCAAAACCTCTTTGGCTTTAGGTTCGGCATCTTCGAGAGTCTGAAACGGCAGGTTCAGTTGGTATTCGGCAGTCATGGTCGTCTCCTTTCAGTTGGTTGGTTTTCATCGCCCGGTTTGGAACGTTCGTTCCAAACCAAATCAAAAAAATCAGTCGAGGCGACGCATGGCATCCTCGACGATGCTCTGGAGCAGGGCCTTGTCGGGGCGGCTGCGCACCAACACCACAAGGCCAATAAGGCTCGCCAGAAGGCCGCGCGCGGCATCCTCAACATCGACATGGTCAGGAATCTCGCCTCGCTTCCTGCCCTCGGCGATCATGCGGGCGAAGAAGCCCTCCATCTGCTCCTGCGCGTGCGCGACGATCTGCGCAACCTCGGGATCGTGAGCGGCCAGCTCCAGTGCCGTGTTCGTTAGCAGGCAGCCGCGATTACTACCGCCTTCCAGGACGTCGTCCATGAACGCCTGAAACAGCGCGCGTATGGCTTCATGTGGCGTGTTACCCGCCTCCAGCTTGGCAAGCAATTCGCGGCGCATCTTGCTGTCGTACATGCGCAAAGCCGCCAGGAACAGCGCACGCTTGTCCCCGTAGGTCGCATAAAGGCTGCCTCGATTGATGCCGGTACAATCCACGAGGTCCTGCATCGAAGTTGCCTCGTAGCCATGCGACCAGAAGGCCTGCATGGCCTTCTCAAGCGTCTCCGTCACATCAAAGCTCTTGGCCCAGGGCATCTTCATCGCCTCCATTCCTAAAAGAGATAGTGAGTTTGGAACGTTCGTTCAAGACTGGTCCGAAGAAGCTCCCGACACTTCCGGCTTGGACACTTGCGGGTTGGACCGTGTTGACGGTGATCGCCGATGCTTGGCGCTGAGTGTGCCAAATTTGTGCCAAACAAAGAACAAGGGCTCAGCCGGTTTCGGCTAAGCCCTTGTTTTATTTGGTTGCGGGAGTAGGATTTGAACCTACGACCTTCAGGTTATGAGCCTGACGAGCTACCTGGCTGCTCCATCCCGCGGTGTTTTATTTTGTATCGTTTGGATTGGGAGATTTCCAGGTTTG
>NZ_JBEPPX010000025.1:0-56667 GCF_040547535.1 Roseovarius sp. MBR-78 | reverse complement strand
CATTTCATCGCGCTGGCACAGGGGGTGTTGTTCCGTGGGGCCGGGCTGTCGGTGGTCTGGCCGCAACTTGTGGCGCTGATGCTCATCGGGTCGGTAATGTTTGCCTTTGCCCTGCACCGGTTCCGCACCTTTTTGCGCTGAACCGATAGATATGCCACTGAAAGACGCGCGCCTAGGGTTGGCGCGCGCCTGAAAAGGCCAGATATGCTCAGGCCAGCCCGTGCCGCGAGAAGGGCAGCTCGCGCACCGCAATGCCGGTGGCGCGGCGCACGGCATTGGCGACGGCAGGGCCGATTGGCGGGGTGCCGGGCTCGCCGATGCCTGTCGGTGCCTCGGTGGAGCGGACGATATGCACCTCCACCTGCGGCATGTCGCTGATGCGCAGCGGGGTGTAGTCGTAGAAATTCGACTGATCCACCTCGCCATCGGTCATGCTGATCTCTTCGCGCAGGACCGCCGACAGGCCGTAGCCAAGCCCGCCCTGAACCTGCGCCTCGATGTTGGAGGGGTTGATCGGCACACCGCAATCGACGCCGCAGGTCACGCGTTCGACCTTGACGGTGCCATCCTCGCGCATCCGCACATCCGCCACCTCGGCCACATAAGAGCCAAAGCTCTTGTGAACCGCGATGCCTCGCGTCAGGCCATCGGGCACCTCACCGGCCTTTTCGACCGCCAGTTCCAGCACGCCGCGCGCGCGCGGATCGGCCAGGTGGCGCAGGCGGAATTCCACCGGATCGGCGCCGGCGGCCTGGGCCAGCTCGTCCATCATCGTCTCGACGACATAGGCGGTGTGGGTATGCCCGACCGAGCGCCACCACAGCACCGGCACGCCGACGCTCGGGTGATGCACATCCACCGTCCAGCCGGGAATGGCGTAGGGAGAGCTTTCGCCCAGCCCCTCGACAGAGGAGGCATCGACACCGCCATGCACCATGTATTGCTCGAACGCGGTGCCCATGACGATGCTCTGCCCGACAAGGCGCTGCTGCCAGAAGGCGATCTTGCCCTCGGCATCCAGCCCGGCGCGCACCCGGTGCATGTGCATCGGGCGATAATAACCGCCGCGCACATCGTCCTCGCGCGTCCAGACCAGCTTGATCGGGCGAGCCTGCCCGTGGGCCGCAAGCCAGGCCTGTGCCACCATCGCGGCCTCGGCCACATAATGGCTGTCATAGATCGCCCGCCGCCCAAAGGAGCCGCCGCCCCAAACGGTATTGACCTTGACCGAGGCCGGGTCGAGCCCCAGCACCTGCGCGCCGATCATATGATCCAGCGTCTGAAGCTGCGAGCCGGTCCAGAAATTCGCTGTCTTGCCATCAAACAGCACGGTCACGTCGATCGGCTCCATCGGAGCATGGGCGAGATAGGGAAAGAAGTAATCCGCCTCGATCACCTGCGCGGCCTCGGCGGCCGGGGTTTCGGCGCTGTAATGCTCAATGCCTTTTTGATCCAGAAGCGCGGTGTATTCCCTACGCAGTGCGTCGGTGCCGCGGTTCTCGGCCTTGGAGAAATCCCATTCCGCTGACAGCGCATCGCGCGCCTGGATCGCCTGCCAAGTCGAGGTGGCGATCACGGTGGCACGGTCGGGCAGGCGGATGATGTCGATCACGCCGGGCATCTCGCGGGCCTTGGCGTCATCCAGACTGGCAAGCGTGCCGCCGAAGCGCGGGCTGCGCAGGCTGACGGCATAGGCCATGTTTTCAAGCTGCACATCCATGCCGAACATGCCGACCGCGCCTTCTGTCTTGCGCGCCATATCGACGCGCGGGAAAGATTTGCCGATATGGACCCATTGATCCGGCGTCTTTAGCGTCACGCTTTCGGGCACCGCCTGTGTGGCGGCAACCTCGGCCATCTCGCCAAAGCTGGCGCTGCGATCCCCGGCGCTGATCCGGCCGCCCGAGATGCTGACATTGGCGGGATCGACGCCCCAGGTTTTGGCTGCGGCGGCGACCAGCATCGCACGCGCGGTGGCCCCGGCCTCGCGGTATTGCTGCCACGAATTGGCCATCGCGGTGGACCCGCCAGTGCCCTGCACGCCCAGAAGCGTGTTGACGTAAAGTTCGGCATTGGCGGGCGCGAATTCGGTCGTGACCTGGGCGGCATCGGCGTCCAGCTCGTCTGCCATCAGCGTGGCAAGGCCGGTGGCAGACCCCTGCCCCATGTCGAGGTGCTTGACGATCACCACCACGGTGTTGTCGGGGCGGATATGGACGAAGGGCATGGCAAGCACGCCATCAGCGCCGCCCTGTGCGTGGGCCAGTTTGGGCTGCAATGCAGCGCCCAGCATCAGGCCGCCCGTGGCCCCGGCAGAGAGTTTCAGAAAGCCCCGGCGCGACAGGGGCGCGGACGGGGCAGCGTTAGCAAGCAATCGGTCCAGCATCTCAGCCCTCCATGATTTCGGATGCGCGATGGATCGCCTTGCGGATGCGCACATAGGTGGCGCAGCGGCACAGGTTGCCATCCATCGCCGCGTCGATGTCGTCATCGGTTGGTTTCGGCGTCTCGCGCAGCAACGAGGCCGCTGAGATGATTTGCCCCGACTGGCAATAACCGCATTGCGGCACCTCGAGCTCGCCCCAAGCCTTGCGGATCGCCTGCGCGGCGGCATCCTGCGCGCCCTCGATCGTCGTCACCTCGGCCCCGTCAAGATCGCCTACAAAGGTCTGGCACGAACGCACCGGCGTCCCGTCCAGAAGCACCGTGCAGGCCCCGCAGGATGCGACCCCGCAGCCAAACTTGGTGCCGGTCAGGCCCAGCTCGTCGCGCAGCGCCCACAAAAGCGGCGTGCCCGCATCCGCCGCGATCTCGCGCGGGGTTCCGTTCACTGTCAATTTGATCATCGCTCTGGTCTCCTTTTCCGTCAGCCCAGATCCGGCGCGGTCGCCGCGAAGGTCTCATCCGCGCTCAGCCGGTCCCACCAGGATTGCATCCCGTCCACCGACAACAGCGCCGGGCCATCCTCGGTCATGGTCGCGTAGGCCACAAGCGGCCCCAACAGGTAATCCGCATAACCGGGCGCATCGCCGCCACCGATGAAGGGGGCATCGCCCTTGTTCTCGATCACGAGCTTCGCCATCGTCTGGGCAGCCTCGATGCTGGCCTTTCGCGCCTCTTCATCCTTGCCCCCGACCAGATCGGGGAACAGGTGATAGGCGACGAAACCGATAATCGCCCCATAGCCATAGCTGTTGATGAGGGCTGCGTTTTCATCGGCCTTGGCGCGCGCCCTGGCGTCAGCCGGGAACATCGCCGGTTCGGGAGTGCGCGCCTCGAGATAGCGCACGATGGCATCAGTCTCGCGCAGGCGCATCCCGTCGATGTCCAGCACCGGCACCTTGCCGAAAGGGTGGCGGGCCAGATGCTCGGGCTGGCGCGTCTCGCCTGCCAGCACGTTGACCGGCACTTGGTTATAGGCAATGCCCTTGCGCGCCAAGACGCAGCGCAGCGTCCGCACATAGGTCGATCCGTCGAAGCCGTAGAGTGTCGTATCCGTCATGATTGCCTCATTTTTTTGGAAGTGTTGAAGAAGGTGTGTCTGCCAGCGCGCAGGACTCCGACGATGGGCCATCAACCAGATCCGAAAGGATCACAAGAAGCCGCCGCGTCTCCGTGCGCAGGTTTTCCGCCGCATCGGCGCCGAAACGTTGAAGGATCCGATCGGCAAGCGCTTCGGGCACCTGTGCGGCGCGTTCCCGCAAGGCCTCGCCCCGGGGCGTCGGCCGCACGACAACGCGCCGTTCGTCATCCGTGTCGCGGGTGCGGGTCAGAAAGCCAAGTTTTTCCATGCGTTGAAGAAGGGGGGTGATCGTGCCGCTGTCGAGGTGGAGCCGCCTTGCCAGATCGCCAACATGGACCGGAGCCGCCTGCCACAGCGCCAGCATCACCAGATACTGCGAATAGGTCAGCCCGAGCGGCTCGAGAAGCGGGCGATAGGCGCGCCCCAGCAGGTTGGTCGCGGCATAAAGCGGAAAACAGATCTGTGCGTCAAGGCACAGCATGTCGGGGCCGGTCGTCCCGTTATCAGACTGCGTGGCAAACATGCCATCCCCTTGCCCGTTTTTGCGTTCTCTGCACTTACATAATCCGCAATTTTTATCTGGCAAGCATATTTCTTGTTAGCCAGATATATTTCCGGCGGCTGGTATGGATCCAATCGAAAGCCGTGCGCGATGATTGATGGCTTGCCTTTCGGCACAAACACCTATCTACTGGTAGGTAAGATCAATCACAAGACCCATTTGCATCTCGTGCTGCCGGGTCATGGCAAGAAAATGGCAAGAAACAGGAGAAGATTTTATGGAAATCAACGCGGATTTTTCCCAACCTATAGTGGTGCATTCGGACCGGCTTGACTGGCAGCCTTCGCCGATGACGGGCGTGGACCGGCGGATGCTGGACCGGATCGGCAACGAGGTGGCGCGCGCCACGACGATCGTGCGCTATGCGCCGGGCAGCAATTTTTCGGCGCATACCCATGGCGGCGGCGAGGAATTCATCGTGCTGGACGGCGTGTTCCAGGACGAGCACGGCGATTACCCGGTTGGCACCTATGTGCGCAATCCGCCGACCACTTCGCACACGCCGCGCTCGGACCAAGGCTGCACCATTTTCGTCAAGTTGTGGCAGTTCGACATGGCCGACCGCACCCAAATCCGCAAGGACATGGAGGCCGGGCTTGGCGCCCCGGTCGATGGCGTGGCCAGCGCGAGGCTGCATGAGGATGATCGTGAGGTCGTGACTTTTCACAGGCTCGATCCCGGCGCAACGCTGACATCCAAGGTGCCCGGCGGGATAGAGATGCTGGTCATCGACGGCGGCGTCGTGGTGCAGGGCGAGAATATGGAAAGAAACGGCTGGCTGCGCCTGCCTGATGGCGCGACGCTGTCCGCGACGGCGGGCGCAGCAGGGGCGAAGCTCTGGATCAAAACCGGCCATCTGCGCCATGCCCGGGCGCCGCAACAATGACCCGCGCCGGGACGGTGGTCTGAGACATGCAGACCGACACCCTCATCATCGGCGGCGGGCTGTCCGGGCTGAGCCTTGCCGCACGCCTTGCCGCCGAAGGGCACGATTTTCTTCTGGCGGAGGCCAGGGATCGCCTGGGCGGGCGTATTCTGACCGAACGGCTCGACGCGGCGTCTTTCGATCTTGGCCCGGCCTGGTTCTGGCCCGGACAGCCGCGCATCGCGGCGCTGATCGAGCAGTTGAACCTATCCCGGTTCGAACAGTTTTCCAACGGGGAACTGACCTATGAGGACGAGCAGCGTCAAGTTCTTCGCGGGCGAGGCCACGCCTCGATGGAAGGGTCGTGGCGGCTTCACGGCGGGCTGGCGGCGCTGATCGACGCGCTTGCACAGGGCATCCCGGCCGAGCGGATACACATGGCGACCCCGGTCAAGGCCCTCGCCCGAAGCGGCGGACACATCACCGCAAGCACACGGGACGGCACGCAGATCCGCGCGCGCCGCGTTGTGCTGGCCCTGCCGCCCCGGGTGGCGGCAGGGCTTTCGTTTTTGCCCGATCTGCCCGGCGAGGCGCGCACGGCGATGCAGGGCATTGCCACCTGGATGGCCGGGCAGGCCAAGGCGCTCGCCGTCTATGATCGTCCCTTCTGGCGCGAGGCGGGCCTGTCGGGCGACGCGATGAGCCGGGTTGGCCCGATAGTGGAGATCCACGATGCCAGCCCCGCCGAGGGCGGGCCATATGCCCTGTTCGGATTCATCGGCGTGCCACCCCTTGCCCGGTCCGATGCGCAATTGCTGCGCCAGCAGGTGCGGGCGCAGCTGGGCCGCCTGTTCGGGCCTGCCGCCACCGCGCCCCGGCAGCTTTTTCTAAAGGACTGGGCCTTTGACCCCTTCACCGCAACCGATCAGGACCAGCAACCGCTTTACGCGCATCCCCGATATGGCCTGCCCCGCGCGCTGTCACGGCTTTGGGACGGGAGGCTGATCCTCGCCGGAACCGAGGTCGCCCCGCAATTCGGCGGCTATCTGGAAGGGGCGCTGGAAGCGGCCGAGCTTGCCCACCTACATCTCAACGCCGTGGAGAGTTGAGCCCGATGGTCAGTGACACCAAAACCGCCCTGATGGATATCGCCGAGCACGCGGCTCGGTCGCGAGGAGTCGACGGGTTCAGCTATGCCGACCTCGCAGGGGCCATCGGTATTCGCAAGGCCTCGGTTCATTACCATTTTCCCACCAAGGACGATCTGGTCAAGGCTCTCGTTACTCGATACGAGGCCATGCTTTGCGCTGAATGCAACGCCATCGATGCTGTCCATACAACCGGCGGCGCGCGCCTTCGGGCAGTGATCGCGTTTTACCGCTCGGCCCTGGCGGACGGCAAAGAGGTCTGCCTGTGCGTGGCCCTTTCCACCAGCCGCGAAAGCCTGTCCGAGCCTGTGACCGAAAGGATCGGTGACATAAGGGCCATGATGGTCAGCTGGCTCAAGACAGTTTATCTGCGCGGGGCAGACGATCATACCATCGAGTGTGTGCAGGACCCGCTGGCTGAAGCGTACGCGACGCTTGCGCTGCTTGAAGGGGCGCATCTCGCCGCACGAACGGACGGAACCATCCTCACATTTGATGTCGTAACCGAACTGATAAGTAACCGGTGCCGATAGGAGACATGTCGCCTTTGCTATGCATTTGACCCTGAGGTTGATCTTACCCCCGGAATACGGACCGGCGCGATTTAGAAGGTCGAGGCATCGAACACCTGATCCGTCAGCCGCAGAGGTGGTCCTGCTGTCACGTTGTCCTTAAATCGACTCTGCCTCAATTTGTGTGGCGGAACTATCCTGAAACTGGAAAATTCAGGAGGGATAGTTGTGAGTTCGAAGAAGCACTGGTCGCCTGGGGGCGAAGTTTCGATTCAAAGCGTCGAGCGAAGTGATTCCGGCGGGTGGATTGTATCGGGCAGTCTGACACCAAACGGCATCTGCCCAGACTGTGGATTGCATTCACGCCGACGTCACGGCTGGCGACGTCGGCGGCTGCAGGATTATCCCGCCCATGGAGACGAGGTGACGGTTGATCTCGCGGTTTGCCGTTGGCGATGTCAGGCACCCGCTTGCCCACGTCGGACTTTTTCGGACCAGATCGCATGGATTGCGCGTCCTTTTGCGCGGCGGACCTCGCGTGTCGGGGAGATTGTCAGCCATCTTGGGCATGCGACCGGCGGACGGCCTGCCGAGCGGCTCTTGCACCGTTTGGGCCTTGGGATCAGCGATGACACGGTGCTCAGGCAGTTAAAGAAGCGTGCTCAAGGCACCGCCGAGGCGCCGACGGTCATCGGGATCGACGACTGGAGCTGGCGGAAGTCGCAAACCTACGGCACGATCATTGTGGATCTGGAGCGTCGTGTGGTGATCGACATTCTTGAGGATCGAGATGTCGTCACCTGTACCAACTGGCTGAAGCGACACCCCGAGGTGGAAGTGATCAGCAGAGATCGGTGCGGTCTCTACGCCCAGGCTGCCCGGCAAGGGGCACCGCAGGCAAAGCAGGTCGCCGACCGGTTCCATATCGTGCAGGACCTGCGGCAGGCCATCGAGGAGCAAATGAACCTTCACGGCCGTGCGACCGGCAGGGCGCTGCTGTCCGACGCCGACAACATCACCGCAGCCGGAAGCCTTCTGAAGTCCCGCCTTGCGCACAGGACGTCTCGGGAAGAGATTTTCACCACCATCCATGCGCTCCGAAATCAGGGGCTTTCCTGCAGCGAGATCGGGCGGCGAACAGGGTTCCCGCGTCGTAGCATCGCGAAATGGCTGCAGTTCGAGACACCCCCGGACCGCAGGCGGGCCGCTTTGAAGCCGACATCGCCGTGGTATTTTGAAGAGTTCCTGAGCCAAAGTTGGAAGGACGGCATTCGAACTGGAAGCGCTCTGTTCCGTATGCTCCAAGAGCGGGGTTACGAGGGGAGTCAAACGCATCTGCAGCGGTTGCTGGCGGGGTGGCGCAGAGCCGAAAAGCAAACGAAGAGCCCCACCGTCGAGCACCAGATCCTGGAGCCGGTCCGGGACCCGGAAACGGGGCACGCGATCTCCCCGGTCATTGCGGGTGCGCTGTGCATCAAACCCCGCGGAAAGCTCACCTCGGATCAGGCGCAGAAAGTCGACGCTCTCAAGGCCGGTTCTCCCGCCTTCGCAACGATGCGCAGCCTCGCCATGCGATTCAACGGTATCCTGCGTGGCCGCCAAGCAGACCCGCTCCCTGCATGGATCGACGACGCGATCGAAACTGACCTGGCGCCCATCGTGCGCTTCGCCCGCACCTTGAACCGGGACTTCGATGCGGTCAAAAACGCCATCGAGATGCCCTGGAGCAACGGCCAGGCGGAAGGTCAGATCAACCGACTGAAGACCTTGAAGCGCGCCATGTACGGTCGGGCCGGTCCAGAATTGTTGCGAGCGAGAATGCTACCGTTCCGCCACACACAGTGAGGCAGAGCCTGTAATCACAAGAATTTCGGCCGTGACGCAGATGGCATTCGCGTCACGCGCCAAGCGACCGGTACAGCTCCGCCCATCGAAACCGACCGAGGTAATCCGCAGATCAATCCCGCTGTCCTGCAACTGTCCATTGAGGATCAGGATTTCGGTCGCATAGCTCTCGATTTTTTGGCCATCGTGGAAGGCGGTTCCTACAAGACTTCCAATGCCCTCCAGCCGGGCGGAGGCGATGCCATGGCGATGCCCAAAGGTAAGCAAGGCAGACCCGATGTCCTGATTAGGTCGTAATGTCACCAGAAAGGCATTCGTTTTGACCGGAGCATCCGTGGCCTGCGGCTGGAAAAGGATGAAATTCGTCTCGGGATCGTGGCAGGACACAAGTCCCGCGCCTTTCAGACCCCATCCCGACGCCTCGATATCCTGCGACAAGATACTGTCGTCGCACAGCATGTGCCCGGCGTCCGGCAGAGCTGTCGCCTCGTCCCACAGCCCGTGACAATGCAGGAACGCCAGCCCCTCACGCTGGCCCAGATGCACGCCCGCATGTCTGGCTCGCACCGGTGCGGTCCTTTCATGTGTCGCGCTATACCACGCGGCATGGTCATCGCCGGGCGAGGGGGCGGGGGTGACAAAGCGCAAGGGGGCGAAGCTGGCCCCATCAAGCCGCAGATAGCCGAAGTCAAACCCCAGCTTGGCAAAAGCTGACTGCACCGCCTGTGTCAGGCTTTGCCCGGCGACCAGCGTGACGCGCACAGGGACAGCCTCGCAGGGCACGGCGCGCAAACGCTCCTCGGCGACCTTGCCGGGATGCTGTATCCGTCGCATCTTTTCCGTCACGCCACCGGGTCCGGCAACTGACCACGGGCCAGAAGTTCGTCGCGGATCATTTTCTTGGTGATCTTGCCATAGGCCGATTTGGGCAAGGCATCCCACATCACGACGTAGCGCGGCAGCTTGTAGCGTGCCACCTGCGGGGAAAGCCATGCCAGTATGTCACCGGGACTTGGTGCCGACTGTGGGTTCGGCACGCACACGGCCATGCCCACCTCGCCCCAGACCGGATCGGGGACACCCAGCACCGCGACTTCGGACAGGTCGGGATGCAGAAGCAGTTTTTCCTCGATCTCACGGGGATAGATGTTCGAGCCGCCGGAGATGTACATGTCCGACGCGCGCCCGGTCAGATAGACAAAGCCCTGCGGGTCCATATGGCCCAGATCGCCGGTCAGGAACCAACCGTCGCGGAAATTTTTCTCATTGGCCGTGGGATTGTCGAAGTAGCCCGCAAACACGGCAGGACCGATCACCGCGATCTCGCCGGTTTCGCCGAAGCCAACCTCCTCGCCCTGCGGGTTCTGGATCTGCACCTGCATCCCCGTACGGGCAAAGCCGCAGGTGCCGATGCGCATCCTGTCATCATCGGCGTGATGATGCGCGGGTGGCAGGACGGTGATGTTCCCTGTCACTTCACCAAGGCCGAAATATTGCACCAGCACCGGCCCCAGTTTGTCCAGCGCGCGGCGTTGGTCGGCGCGATACATCGGAGCCCCCGCATAGATGACATAGCGCAGGCTGGAGTGGTCGTGCTGATCGACGCTTGGGTCCTCGACCAGCAGTTTCACGATCGTCGGCACGGTGAACATATTGGTCACGCGCCAGCGCGCGACCAGCGCCCATATCTGAGTGGGGTCGAACTTTTCGCCCGCAGGAAGGATGGTTTTCACCCCATGCGCCACCTGCGCCAATTGGTGAATGCCTGCGCCATGCGACAAGGGGGCCACCACGAGCGAGGCGTCTTCGGGTCCTGTCGCAGGCATCAGATCGCACAGGTGGTTGGTGATCACAAAGGCCAGTTGGCCATGGGTCAGCACGGCAGCCTTGGGTTTGCCCGTGGTGCCGGAGGTGAAGAAGAACCACGCTGGATCATCACGCTGCACCGCCACGGCGGCTGGCGCCGCTCCGCGATGGCGGGCGATCAGCGCCTCATACTCTGGCCCGATGCAGATCATCGCATCCACATGTGGCGCGCATGCGGCGGCGTGGTCGGGAAACTGCGCCCCGCAGAGCAAGAGCCTTGCACCGGACGAGCCTGCCAGCCATGCCAGATCGTCAGGCGAGAGGCGGAAGTTCGCGGGTACCCAGACGGCTCCCACACGCCAGCAGGCGAACATCGCCTCGAACATCTGGTTGCAATTGGACGATTGCACCAGAACGCGGTCTCCCTTGGCGATGCCGTAGTCCTGCACCAAAGCCTGCGCGAAGGCCGAGGCGCGGGCCTCGATTTCGGCCCAGCTCCAGGTTTGGTCGCCCCAAACAAAGCCGATGTCGTCCCCCAGCCGCCGCGCGCTTTCGGTCAGAAAATGCGACAGGTTCATGACCCGCGTGGAAAAGGGTGTGACACCCTGCGACAGATCCATTCTCATTTGACGCGTTCCAGGATCGAGACATAATTGGCCACGGCAGCGCCGCCCATGTTGAACACGCCTGCGAGCGTGGCACCGGGGATCTGCATCCCTTCGGCCTGACCTGCCAGTTGCATCGCTGCCATGACATGCATCGACACACCCGTGGCCCCGATGGGGTGGCCTTTGGATTTCAGCCCACCAGAGGCGTTGACCGGCAGTCGCCCGTCCTTTTGCGTGATCCCCTCGCGGATGATGCGGTGCCCTTGGCCGGGTTCAGCCAGTCCCATCGCTTCGTATTCCAGCATCTCGGCGATGGTGAAACAGTCATGCGTCTCGACAAGGCTTAGGTCGTCCAGCGTCAGGCCGGATTCTGCCAAAGCCTTTGACCAGGCCATGCGCGCGCCGCGAAACTCCAGCACATCGCGCCGCGACAGGGCCATGATGTCATTGGCCTGTACCCGCGCCCGAAAGCCGATGGCGCGCTGCATGGTTGCCGCTGTCTCGGCATCCGCTAAGACCAGCACCGCCGCACCATCCGAGACAAGCGAGCAATCGGTGCGCCGCAAGGGACCCGCCACGCGGGGGTTCTTGTCCGAGACGGTGTTGCAGAAGGCCAGACCGAAATCCTTGCGCATATGGGCGTAAGGATTGGCCATTCCATTGGCATGGTTCTTGGCGGCGATCATGGCTAGCTCTTCCGAACGGTCGCCGTAACGCTGGAAATAGCTTTGCGCGATCTGTCCGAACAGGCCGGCAAAGCCGCCGTCAACAGCCGCTTCCTCTGCGCGGTAACTGGCACCCGACAGGATGTCGCCCACTTCGGCCGTGGGGGTGGCGGTCATCTTTTCTGCTCCGACGACTAAGGCGATGCGCCCGCGTCCTGCCTGGATAAAATCCATCGCGCCGAACAGTGCAGCCGATCCGGTGGCACAGGCATTCTCGAACCGGGTCGCTGGTGTATGGTCCAAGCCATCGGTCCCCATGGCGACCAAGGCACCCTGAAAATCCTGCTTGGAAAACCCGTTATTGAAGACGCCCACGAAAATGCCGTCCACATCCTGCGCGCCGATCTGCGCGTGAACCAGTGCCTGTGACACGGCCTCGGCCATCAGGCTCTCCGTATCGGAGTGTTCAGATTTGCCGAAGGCCGTATGGCCCCAGCCGACGATCTGTGCGTGTGTCATGGTGTGTTTCCTTTCCGTGGCCTGCTGTTTTGCCGACCGATGTTCGGGGCTGTGGCGAGGCGTGTTTCAATCAGGCGCGCTTCGGCTTGCAGTTTCTGCGCAAGCTCGCTGCGGCGGGGTTCCTTCATCCGGCTTTCGATGGCGGCCAGCGACACGGCGCCGACAAGCTGGCCCTGCTGTCCGCGCAAGGCGACGCCAAGGCCCCATGAGTCCTCGAAGATCAGACCGGGGTTCAGGGCCACGCCACTCACCCGCGTCTGCTCGAGATAGGCGCGCAATGTCTCGGGGGGCAGGCGGGGATAGTTACTGATTAACTCTGCATGGTTGGAGGCCAACACAGCCTCGGCCTCGGCCGCGGGCAGAGCGGCCAGCAAGGCCAGCGATCCCGCCCCCACGCCCAGCGGATGATGCCCGCCGGGCATCAGCGCATAGGTGCGGATCGGATGGGTGCCTTCCTCGCGGTGCAGGCAGACCGAATATCGCCCGCGCCGCACAGACAGAAAGGCGGCATCCCCTGTCGCGCGTGCAAGACGTTGCAGACTGTCGATGGTCTGGGACAAAAGTCCGTGACGATCCTGCGCCAGAAGGCCCAGAAGATAGGCTTCTTCCCCCAGATGATAGGTGCGGGTGGTTTCTGACTGTTCGACCAGCCGCGCCCGCATTAGGGCCAGCACGAGGCGTCGGACGGTGGCCTTGTTCAGCCCGGTTTCCGCAACAAGGCCCGATAACGTGATGCCGGCTGCCGAGTGCTGTCCGATCAGGGATAGCAGTGCAAGCGCCCGGTCCACGCTTTGTGCGCCGCCAAGCGGCGAATCTTGTTCATCCATTTTCACAATATGAACCAAAAACAAGGGGTCTTTCTTGCTGTAGTTTGTGTATTTCCTGATATTCTGATTTTATCTTGGGCGCTTTGCAAGTTTTTGTTGCAATTCGGAAAACCAGAGGTCCACTATTTGAGCAGCCCGGCGGCGGCGTGAGGACGGTGCCGGTGAGCGAAGGATATTCCAAGGGAGGGACGAATGAAATTTTTTAACATCACAGGCGCGGCACTGGCGGCAAGCCTTGCGGTCGCACTCAATATCGGTGCGGCAAGCGCGCAGGAACTGCGACTGTCGCACAACACGGGCGACACGACGACGTGGCACAAGGGAGCCGAACGTTTTGCGGAACTTTTGGCCGAACGATCAGGCGGCGATGTGACGGTGCGCGTCTTCCCCAACGCGCAGCTTTCGGGCGGCGATCAGATGCGTCAGGCCGAAATGGTCGGCCGCGGCGCGCTTGATCTGGTGGTGACATCGGCCATCAACGTAACGCCGCTGGTGCCCGAGATGGCGGTTTTCTCGCTGCCCTATCTCTACTCCAATTATGAGCAGGTCGATGCGACCACACAGGGCGCGCCCGGGCAGATATTGTCCGATATTCTGCTGGAAAAAGGCATTGTCGTACTGGCGTGGGGCGAAAACGGTTTCCGGGAAGTGACCAACAATACACGCCCGATCCGCACCCCTGATGACATGCGCGGTCTGAACATGCGCGTGGCAGGCCCGATGTATATCGACGTGATGAACGCCCTGGGCGCCAACCCCCAGCAGATGCAGTGGGGCGAGACGATGTCGGCGCTGCAGCAAGGCGTTGTGGACGGGCAGGAAAACCCCATTGGTGCAGTGATCATTCCGCAGCAGGTCTATGAGGTGCAGAAATATCTGACCGCGTGGCACTATTCCTATGACCCGATCTTCCTTGGTGTTTCCAAGGATGTCTGGGACAAGTTCGACGCCGACAAGCAGACAATGCTGCGTGAGGCAGCCCAGGAGGCGATGGACTACCAGCGTGAGATCACCCGCGAGGGGACGGCCAAGGGGATCGACTTCCTGCGTGAGAAGGGCATGGAGGTCTATGAACCGACCGACGCGGAACTGGCTGCCTTCCGAACGGCCACGCAACCCGCCTTCGACCAGTGGGCTGCGAAGGTGGGCCCCGAGATCGTGGGTGCGTTCCAGGACGCTATTGCCGCCGCCAACTGAGGCGTAACCTCGGCGCCCGTGGCCACCGGACAGGGTCACGGGCGTTTGCTGTCAGGGTTTCCATTGATGATACGTCTGCTGTTGCGCGACTTTGAAAAAATCGTCTGCGCCATTCTGTTTGTTGTCATGACGGGCATCGGCTTTGTGAATGTCGTTGTCCGCTATGGCACCAACTTCTCCTTCGCCGCGAATGAGGAACTGCTGGTTAACGGCTTTCTGCTGCTGACGGTGTTTGGTGCCGCCATCGCCGCACGGCGCGGAGAGCATCTGGCCGTGACGATGGCGCATGACATGTTACCGCGTTGGCTGTGGTCGCCGGTGTTCCTGATGTCCGTCGCCTTGTCTGTGGCCTTACTGGCGTTCTCGGCCTGGTTTTCCTGGGAAGCGATGATGAATATCAAGCGGGTTGGCATGCGCTCTTACGGTCTGGGGTTGCCTGCATGGTATTATCAGGCCGCTTTGCCCTTGGGGTTCGCGCTGATCATCGTGCGTTACCTTCAGCATGCTTGGACCGTCCTGCGCGCGGGGCCTGATGGCAAAGCGGTAGACGAGGGCGGCCATGTTTGAGCTGCTCGGCATCTCATCGGCCGGAACGCAGATGATCATCGTCTTTTTCCTGCTGCTGGCGCTGCGGGTGCCTGTGGCCTTCGCGCTTGGCCTGTCGGCGCTTTATGCAATGTGGATCATCGGTTTTGGTCTGGAGCTTGCCGGAGATCTGATCGCCACTGGCATCACCAAATTTTCGCTTCTGGCGATCCCGTTTTTCATTCTGGCAGGCACCCTGATGGGCAGTCTTGGTATTGCCGAACGGATGATCCGTTTCTTCCGGGTTGCCGTAGGCGATCTTCCGGGGGGAATGGGCACGGTGGGCACCATCGTCTGCCTGTTCTGGGGCGCGGTCAGCGGATCGGGTCCCGCATCCGTCGCGGCCATCGGCCCCATGATCATCAAGGGCATGGAGGAGGACGGCTATGACCGCGCCTTTGCAGCCGGACTGGTGGTGACCGGAGCGGCCTTCTCGATCGTGATCCCGCCGTCGATCGGGTTGGTGATCTATGGTGTCATCGCCGAAACCTCGATCTCGCAACTGTTCATCGCGGCCATCATACCGGGTATTTTCATGGCGCTGATCATGGTTCTGGTGTTGCCGTTCGCGCCGCGCCGTATCGGGACGGATGGAGGGGTCGGAACTAGCAATGCTTTGCATGCCCTTAGCCCGCATCCCTACGCCGATGTGCCGCGGCGGGTGGCTCTGTGGCAGTCATTCCGGGACAGTTTTTGGGGGCTGATGACACCGGTGGTCATCCTGGGCGGCATCTATTCCGGCATATTCACCCCGACCGAGGCCGCCATCGTCGCCACAGTCTACGCGCTTGCGGTGGGTGCTTTCGCCTATCGCACCCTGAACGCGAAGGCGCTTTTTGATGCGCTGGGGGATGCGGCGGCATCCTCCGCAGTCGTAATGCTGATCGTTGCCTATGCCAGCCTGTTTGGCTGGGTGGTGACGGTCGATGATCTGGTGGGCAGCTATTCCAGCGCGCTTTTGGGACTGAGCGAGAATGGCTGGGTGATCTTGATGGTGGTCATGGTGATCCTTCTGATTGCGGGCATGTTCATGGACCCAGTCACCGTCATGTTTATCGCCCTGCCGATTTTCCTGCCGGTGGCACGTGAAATGGGATGGGATCCGGTCTGGTTCGGGGTGCTGGTTATGGTCAATCTGGCCATCGGACTTATCACCCCGCCGGTGGGGATAAACCTCTATGTGGCGGCCAATGTGACAAAACTCAGCATCGAGCAGGTGGCGCGGGGCACAATGCCGTTCCTGCTGGCAAGTCTGGTCGGTTTGATCGTGGTGGCGACAGTGCCGCAAATGTCGCTGATACTGGTGGAATGGTTGCGGTAAGCGACCGCAAGGCAAGGGTTTGGACATGCAGACAGCAATCGTAACGGGTTCCGCGCGCGGCATCGGACTTGCCACAACGCAGCTGATGTTGGCTGAGGGCTGGCAGGTCGCCATGATCGACCGCGATGTGGAGGCACTGAAGGCCGCGGCCGAAGGGTTGGAGAACGTAATTCCCGTGGTCTGCGATGTTTCTCACCCGGAACAGGTCAGCGCCATGACAGCCAAGGTGGTCGAACGCTTCGGACGCATCGACGCCTTGGTTAACAACGCAGGTGTGGCCGACTTCCGACCATTGGCGGATACCGATCTCACGATCTGGCGTGAGGTGATGGCCACAAATCTGGACGGCGTGTTTATGACCAGCCAAGCGGTCTTGCCCCATCTCAAAGCTACACAGGGCGCGATCGTCAATATCGCCTCGATCTCCGGGCTGCGGGCCAGCACCTTGCGGGTCGCTTATGGAACCTCGAAAGCCGCCGTGATCCATCTAACGCGTCAACAGGCGGCCGAGTTGGGGGAATGGGGCGTGCGGGCCAATTGCGTGGCGCCAGGCCCTGTGGATACCAAACTGGCACTTTCTGTTCATTCGCCTGCTATTCGCGCCGCCTATCACGACGCCATTCCATTGAACCGCTATGGCCGTGAACACGAGATTGCTGAGGCGATCGTTTTTCCATGCTCGAAACGGTCCAGCTATGTCACCGGGCAGGTGATCGCCGTTGACGGCGGGTTCGATGCGGTAGGCGTCGGGCTGCCGGCGCTCCGGGACCACCAGCCGACCTGAAAGTGACGTCTCCATACGGTCGTTTTTATGGATTATATCGCGCGGACAGATGTACTGACGCCAACGCGCATCGCATGATCATCCATAATCCGGTCCGTCAGGCGATCAGCAAGGAAAAGCTGATCGCCTGTTGAGCTTGGCGTCGCCGGGTCGGCTGTTCGGGCTCCGTTGATCTGTGCCCTCCTGAATTTATCCTTCATTCATTCAGGAACGGATGTCTGGAGAAGAATGATTTTATTACAGTGCCTTGAGAGACGTGATAGTTTCACGGGCCTTGTATGGATGTCGGAACTGCGCTACATGAATAAATAATGAATATATGAGTTAGCCCCATGCATGCCATCCTCGAGATCCGAATTCTGACCCCGCAGGAACGCGCCGTCATGGACGCTCTACTGCGCAGCCCGGGCCCTGTCAGCCAGCGCGAGCTGATGTCCCGCATGCGCGACGCCCCCAGTCAGGCGACGATGTCCCGCGTGATGTCAGGGCTGATCGGCAGGGGACTCCTCATCAAGGAGGGGGAGACCCGGGGTGCCCGGTTCTCACTCACCCCGGACGCGCGACGCGTGGCGATGGACCCTCGGCGGCGCACTCCGATCCCCTACGACCCCGACCGGATCAGCGGCTATGTGCCAAACCATTCACATTGGCTCCCCGAGGAGGCAGCCGCCCGGATGCGGGACGCCGTGGAACAGGCAGGGGGACAGCGACTTGATGCTTCCACATACAGTCGGGCGATCGCGGAGAGATTTCTGATCGACCTATCGTGGGCGTCCTCGAACCTGGAGGGGAACACCTATGATCACCTCGCGACGGAGATGCTGATCAAGTACGGCGAAAGCGCCTCCGGTCGGGACCGTTTGGAGACGGCGATGATCCTCAACCACAAGGCGGCCATCTCCTTGATGATGGAGGGACTCGATGTCGCGTTCCCGGACGCCGGGTCCGTTCAGCGCCGACACGTCCTCATGATGCGGGACCTGCTGGACCCTGCTGACCTCGGCACGGTCCGGAGAAATGCGGTGCAGATCTCTGCGACCAGCTACCGCCCCTCCTCCGACTATGTTCTGCTCACAGCCGGCCTCAGCGACCTTCTGGCCAAGGCCGGTCAGGTGGAGGACCCGTTCGAGGCGTCGTTCCTCCTGCTCGCGGGCCTCTCCTACCTGCAAGCGTTCGGGGACGGGAACAAACGGATGGGGCGGCTCCTTTCGAACGAGCCGCTGCTCCGGGCGGGTCTGCCCCCGCTCTCCTTCATCGGGATCGACAAGACCCCCTACATCCTTGGGTTGATCGAGTTCTATGAGGTCGGTTCAACCGGTCTACTCGGGGAGGCGATCGCAGCGTCCTATGAGATGACGACGCCGGACTACATCCAGGCGGTGACCGTCCAGCGGGTTCCGCATGGGTTGGAGTTGCGTGAACGGGGCCGTATCGCGGACGCGTTGGGGCGGCTGTTTCGCGACAGGACCCCGGATGCGGGGATCGCGGACCTGGTCAACGAGATTTTCGGGGACCTGAACGAAGCGGATAGGGGCAAGATGGCGGAGATCGTCACCGTTACGGCGGATCGGGCCTCTCCCGCCTCCGCCTTCCTTTATGGGGTGACTGAGGAGGACATCCGGGAGCGAAACGCTGCCAACCGAGGCGCCTGATTGATGACGCTTGCGTGTCTGGAGCACATCCGGGCACCGTCGACAGGAAAGAGGTGTCAAACATGTGTCGGTCCGAAAGGGTGCGGGAAGTCGACCTACGCGGCAAAACTGGCGCATTTGGCCGGCGTGCCGTTCCTGCGCATCGACGCGGCGTCGGGCCTCGCCTCTTTCGCTGTCGCAGGCGTCGAGGCCGGGTGGCGTTCCGCGAAACTCGGCTCGCCGATCAGCCTGATGGCGGAGGAGCGGGTCGGGAACCCGATCATCCTCATCGACGAGGTGGACAAATGCGCGCAGCCCGACAGCGCCGCGACGCTTGATCAGGCGCTCTTGCCGCTTCTGAAGCCCGGAACGGCCGAGACCTGGGTCTGTCCGTTCCTCGGCGTCCAGCGAAATCGCTCGTCAGCTACCAGACCTATCGACAACTATCTGGGTGGATCCTTCCTCCACTGGTGAAACGCGCCATCGGGGCGCACTGAATTATCCGGGCTAATTGGCCTAGCTGGCCCGAAGCTGTGTGTGGACGCCTCCGGGAACGCAAGCAGAATCTTTTGGCGGTTTGGGAAATGCGGTCGAGTTCCTACGTGTGTCCGGCCTCTGGTTGCAGCGCATGTGGCCGCGGGCCCTTATGGATAGTTCGAAGATCGGGTCCAAATCATATTTGCGGGGTTTTTACTCCACACAGCTTCCCTGGTTTTCCCATATTTGCGGGGTTTTTACTCCACACAGCTTCCCTGGTTTTCCCAATCCCGTCATTCTCGACTGTTCGCCCATAATCCTCCGCTGAGATCTACCGCATTCCGGCTTACAACTGGCCTCCCTCAGGCCGCCAGCTGAACTCGATACACATCCTCATTCTTCATAACTGCCCACGCCATTCGGGCCATTTTGTTTGCCAGGGCAATGGCTATAAGTAGTTTGGGTTTGCGTTTCAACATCCGGTCAAGCCATGAACCATCAGGTGCCCCGCCTTTCCGTTCTGCCGACTGGATGACGGACATTGCGCCCAGGATGAGCAATCTTCTGATATCCTTCTGTCCCATTTTCGAGGTTCGCCCCAGTCGGGTTTTCCCGCCCGTCGAATTCTGTTTCGGGGTCAGCCCTGCCCAGGCAGAAAAATCACGCCCCTTCCGAAAACTCTCGCGTGGAGGTGCCAGCGTCGCGATCGCCATGGCGCACATTGGGCCAATACCAGGTATCGTCATCAGTCGACGTGCCGTCTCATTTTGCTGGGCGGCTGCCTCGATCCGCGATGTCAGGTTATCAATCTGCCAATCCAGAACGTGGATGTGGTCAAAGAGACGGATGCACATATTGCGCGTGGTCAAGGGAAGAATGCTGGTCTCACCATCGGCAACAATGGCTTCAAGCTTTCTGATATGGGATGGACCCTGAGGTGCCACGATCCCATACTCGGCCAAGTGGCCGCGCAACATGTTGATGACCTGCGTTCGTTGGTCGATGAATAGCTCTCGCGTTTTCAGCAGCATAGACTGAGATTGCTGTTCGGCTGACTTCACGGCAACAAACCGCATTTCGGGGCGGGCTGCAGCCTCAGTGATCGCTTCAGCATCGGCAGCATCGTTCTTCTGCCGTTTCACGAACGGTTTGACATACTGCGGTGGGATCAACCTGACATCATGCCCAAGCCGCTCAATCTCCCGGCCCCAATGGTGCGAACTTGCACAAGCTTCCATCGCGACAAGGCATCGTGGTTGACCTGCTAGAAAATCCAGTACGCCCGCGCGACGGATCTTGCGGCGAAATACCACCGATCCATCTACAGATGCCCCATGAAGCTGGAACACATTCTTGGCAATATCGATCCCGATTATGCTAACTTCCATCGTGGTCGTCTCCTCTGTAGCTACGTTCAACACCGCTACCTTGGCACAAAGCGATGCCGCGAGGAGGCGTCCACTCCATCATATATGAGCACCAAGAAGAACAAAACCTGATCACATCAACATCGCGGCATGTCGAAAAGCTAAGAACATCAGGCAGTGACCTATCCAAACGCGTCACTATAGGTGAACCCATAATGACGTTGGGCGTGAACACTCAAACCTACCGATTTGGTGTTCATTTTGGATTGGATTCGGGTTAATGTACACGTTATGCTACAGGCACACCCAAAATGAACAAATCATTCAAATTCACACCGTCTGTCAGAGACTTACCCAACCAAGGCTGCCAACTCGGGTCTGTTATGTGCTTGGCGAAGCCCAATTGTGCAGCTTCGGGCCGGTTGGGCCGTAATGGGTGCATAGCCCTTCCATGCTGTCCGTCAGATCTTTCTCGGCCGACGGCTCCAGATTCTTGAACGCTGCCGAGAGGCTATCGGTGCGATGCTCTGCGGGCACGCCGCCGAGCGACCACAGGGCATTCTGCAGGCCTTCCGCTAGCGCGACAAAGCTCTCGCCACCCAAGACAACATGGGCATGCTGGAACCCCGAATAGGCCAGCCGGAAGTGAGACCGGGCGACCCCGGGATAGCGCTCTGACGGACCAGCAGGTCAACTGAAAGGAGTGAACGAGGCAGGAGCGTGAAACATCGTCACCCGGTGCAAAGCCCTGGCCATGGGCTTCGCTCCTTGACCAAGCGAAGAGATGCGGTCACCCAAACATCGTTGCCAGACCGGCCTCACGGCAAGGGTGTCGCACCAAGTTGACTCAGCTTTGCTCGGGGCGGTTCAGCTGAACTTCTATGGCGGCAATCGACTTCAGTATGTCCTGAAAGGTCGGTGCCTCACCGAAGATCATGGCTTCTGTATTCTTGTAGTCGGCGATTAGTCGCACGGCCATTTCGCCCGATGGCACGAGTGAAAAACTTCCCGGGTTTGCAATGTCGAGATTGAAATCAGGCCGGTTAAAGAACATCTTCGCATGAGCTACACAATCATCACCGAGCGCAAGATCCGCCATTGCAGCCCTTCCGGTTTCTGTCTCAAGCATGCAATGCAAATCGTAGTAATGGCGCGATATGCGCTGCCCATCTTGCTTCAGTTCGCCGCGCATATCGAACCAGTTTCGCAATCCGTGCAAGATGACGACTTTGTCCCAAAACGTGCGTTCGGCATCTATCGTTCGTACGTCAGGAATGTCCAAATCCACATCAGCCAACTCGTCTGAGATGTAGGGACGGATCAGTCGAGGACTGTTGGGGTCGAGGGCGGATTTCGCGCCGGATTCAATTTTTACCGCAGCTTGAACATACCCGGTGTCGGAACCATCGACCCTCGGATACCAGACAAGGAGCGTCTGCCCGGTGCCATCAGCGGGGTCAACTTCGATCCGTCCTTCGCCACCCGTGTCATCGGCGATGAGCTGAGAAAGCGCCTCGAGAAGCGGGCCCGTAATGTAGGCTTGGCAGTCGTTCTGGATCGCTTCAATTTCGGCTTTACGTTTCTTGCCCGAGAGCGCGGCCAACGCCTCTGGCGTTGCCGCGTGACCGAGGTCATCACGGAAGACGGTGACGTCGATGTCTTCGGAAAACCGATTGATCAGGCCATAGGCTTTTGACAGAGAGGTGCCACCTTTGAACAAAAGCCGGGGCCCGCCAGCGGGGAGGCGGTGGTAAAGGGCATTCAGGGTCCAACAGACCCAGAAGTCTTTCTCGACGTTGATCAGCGGCGCACCGAGCCGGCTCGCTGTCGAAAGAAAGAGATCAGACCGATCCGCAACGCTGGCCGTAATGATCGTCTGGAAACCTTCCGTGCTCATCCCTGATCTCCCTCGACCGCTTCAAACAGTGGCTTTCGCAAAATGTCCTGCATCCAGATCGGCATGGCCGACAGGCCTGCCTTCAAATCATCTGCGAGGCGCGGACCCGTCTTCTCGTCGCGAAGCATGCGACGCAGTGTTTTTCGAACAGCGTCACCTTCGATGTCGTTCGATATGACATCATGGAGCCAGTGCAAGGCCTGAACGAGATACATGCCAGGTCGCCCGGCCCAGTAGAGTCGGCTGGGAGCCGCATGTTTGAAGACAATCTTTTGATTGCCCAGAGTGATGGGCTTGAGCCGCGCATCGACCAGTACCTCGATTTTGGCCGGCACCGCGTTGGTGAGACCAAGGGTGTTTGCTGCAGTCATGCCATCAATCAACCATCGGACCTGATCACGGCGGGCGATCGCGTCGATGATGGACCGATAGTCTGGCACTGTAGGCTTGCCTGTGAGAGCGTTCTGAGACGGCTTGTCGTAGAGCCCACGCTCAATACGCCGCAGTTGACCCGATTCAACCATGCGCTGCAGAGCCTTGTCGACCGCATCGCGGCCGCCGATGTCGGCAAAATCTGCGGGCGTCCAGACCTGTCGCGGCGCATCATTGATGCGCGCGCGGACGCGGTCTGGCAGCGTTTTGGTTTGAGTGACGGCTGTCATGTCCGAAATATGCCACAAGTTTCGGACAAACGCGAGTCCGAAGATTACTACATATTTCGGACATCCATACTTCATGCGAGGTCGAAATCTCGCCTCGGAACGAAGTAAGCCAGACCACGGAAGCGGTCTGGCTTGTTTGTCAGGCGGCGTCCTTCGGACCCCAGGGGATGATGGCCTGCAGGGAAATGTCATCCTGGTTCGCGGCCTTGCCGAGGTTGGCGTTGAAGCCGTGGTCGCGGATGGTCAGCGTGTAGTAGTCGGTGCCGGTATTCTCCGGACATATCAACATTAATGCAGTTTCGAACGTGTTCCAGACTTGCTGGGCCGACTTGATTAATGCTGCGAAGACCGTGCTTCCATGCTGGAATGTCGACACGCAAGTGATCTGGGATCGCTTCCTTGCGTTCAACCGCGCGCGCGGCAACGAGAAGGTTCCGGCGGGTTTCTTGCTCGGATTCATGCGCAGGTGGCGCACCGCGCCGGGCACGGCAGCTCAGCCGAAAGAAGCGCCAACGCCACAGCGCACGCCTGATCCAAAAGAGCGCGAACTGCACGATCAGATCAAGGCTGCACCGAGTTCGAACCGGCAGTTTCACGCGTCTGACCTGTGTCGGCTCATCGGGCAGGCTGCCTACAACGCGCGGGTCCTAGATGTCATCCGGCAGTTCGGCTGTCCAAGGTTTACGGCCACCCTTGCGGTGCATGGTCAGGCCGTGATGGCTGGAGAAATTCAGCGATGAACGAAAATGCACTGGATGGATTGACATGGATCAAGGCGCATATGCGCTGTGACGCATAATCATTTGACCATGCAGGATGTACTGACCGCCATTTGCGACCCGACCCGCCGCGCAGCACTCGCCCTTCTCTGGGATGGGGGCGAGCATTGCGTCTGCGAATTGATGGCGAGGCTCGACGCGAGCCAGAGCCGGATGTCACGGCACATGAAGGTGCTGCGCGAGGCCGGTCTCGTGCTGGACAGGCGCGACGCGCAATGGGTGCGCTACCGCCGGAACCCCGACCTCGCGCCGGAATTCGCAGCCGTGATCGACGCTGTGCTGACCGCCGAACTCAAATTTGAAAGGAAGGTCGCATGACGGCTCAAACGCATGACCCCGCACCGCATCGCGACGCTCCCAACTGGCTCTGGTATGTCGGTGTGCCCGTCGTGGGTGTGGTCCTTTACCTGCTCTACGGTCAGCTGATCCCGATCTCGGAATGGGTGACGGCGCTGTTTCCAGTGGCGCGCGACAGCCATACCGGCGAGGCCATCGCCTTTTTCGTCTACGACGTACCCAAGGTGCTGTTGCTGCTGACGGGTATCGTCTTCGTCACCGGCGTGCTGCGCAGCTGGTTCAGCCCGGAAAAGACCCGGGCGATCTTGGCGGGCAAGCGGCAGATCTGGGGCTATCCGCTGGCCTCGCTTCTGGGCGTGCTGACGCCGTTCTGCTCGTGCTCCTCGGTGCCGCTCTTCATCGGCTTTGTCTCGGCAGGCATTCCGCTGGGCGTGACGTTTTCCTTCCTGATCGCCGGGCCGATGGTCGGGCCGGTGGGCCTCGGGTTGCTCTACGGCCTCGTCGGCTGGCAGATCGCCACGATCTATCTCGTCTTCGGGTTCACCATCGGAACGGTCGCAGGGTTCGTCCTCGCGCGCATGCGGCTGGAGCGCTACCTGCAGGACTGGGTGCGCGAGCTGAACGCGGGCCCAGTGGGCGATCTGCCCGAGGAACGGCTGACGCTCGTGGACCGGCTGAAAGTCGGTGTCGAACAGGTGCGCGAGATCGTCGGCAAGGTTTGGATCTGGGTGCTGGTCGGCATCGGTATCGGCGCCCTGATCCACGGATACGTCCCCGAGACGGTGATGCTGCGGATCATGGGCGGCGAGGCGTGGTGGTCAGTGCCCGCCGCCGTCGTCGTGGGCGTGCCGATGTACACCAACGCAGCGGGCGTAATCCCGATCGTCGAGGCGCTGCTGGGCAAGGGCGCGGCGCTTGGCACGACACTGGCCTTCATGATGTCGGTGATCGCGCTGTCGCTGCCCGAGATGATAATCCTCAAGCAGGTGCTGAAACTGCGCCTGATCGCAATCTTCATCGCGGTCGTGGCGGCGGGCATTCTAGCCACCGGCTATCTCTTCAACGTTCTGCTGTGAGAGGCGAAGGCATGGATGTTCCGCAGCATTGGGACAAGGCCTATCAGGCGCGCAACGAGGACGAACTGACCTGGTTCGAGGACGTGCCGGAGGTCTCGCTGCGGCTCGTTCGCCGTCACCTGCCGCGCGGCGGGGCGGTGATCGATGTCGGCGGCGGTGCGTCCCGTCTGGTCGATCATTTGCTGGGCGAGGAACCGGCCGCGATCACAGTGCTGGACCTGTCGGCTGAAGCGCTGGGGATCACGCGCGCGCGGTTGGGCGCGCGCGCCGCCGATGTGGCGTTGATCGTGGCGGATGTCTGCGTCTGGACGCCCGACAGGGCATATGACGTCTGGCATGACCGGGCGGTGTTCCATTTCCTGACCGATCCCGCCGACCAGCGGCGCTACCTCGAAACTCTGCGCGCCAGCCTGCGCCCGGGCGGCGTGGCGATCATCGCCACGTTCGATCTTGCTGGCCCCGAGCGGTGTTCCAATCTTCCGGTGCAGCGGTATTCACCCGAAACGCTCTCGGCGCGGCTTGAAGGGCTGATGCCGGGTGTACTGGCCCCGGTCCATGCAGAGCATCACGCCCACCGGACGCCCAAGGGCAACGTCCAGAATTTTCAGATTTCGATCTTCCAGAAAAGGGAAACACCGGCATGAAAACGATCAAGGTCTACGGCCCCGGCTGCGCACGCTGTGCCACCACAGAAAAAATGGTCAAGGACGTCGCCGCAAAGCTGGGCGTCGCGGTCGAGGTCGAAAAGGTGACTGATGCGAAATCCATCGCGATGGCGGGCGTCATGTCCACGCCGGGCATCTCTGTCGACGGCAAGCTCGTTCATGCCGGCGGACTGCCGGATGCAGCGAAACTCGAAGGCTGGCTCCGAGCATGATCCGCGCCATCATCGCTGGAGTCATCCTCGCCGCGCCGTCCTTCGCGGCAGCCGAAGTCCTGGACGTGCGGCCCCCGTGGCCGAGGGCGTGTGGGCCATCGTTGGCGAGAAGGAACAGCGCAGCCCCGAAAACCTCGGCAACAACGCGACTTTCGGACTGGTCGTTACCGAGGCGGGCGCGGTGCTGATCGATCCAGGCGGCTCGTGGCGCGGCGCGGAGACGCTGCACGATGCAATCCGCAGCGTGACCGACCAGCCGGTGGTCCATGTCATCAACACCGGCGGGCAGGATCACCGCTGGCTCGGCAACGGCTACTGGCAGGCGCAGGGCGCCACGGCGATCGCATCCGACGCGGCGGTGGAAGACCAGCAGGCCCGCGCCTCGATGCAAATGACGGCGCTGTCGCAGCTCATCGGCGCGGCGCTGGAGGGCACCGAGCCGAGCTTCGCGGACGTGACCTTCGCCGATGCCTATTCGCTGGACGTCGGCGGGCTGACCTTCGAGATCGTGCATCCGGGCCCCGCGCACACGCCCGGCGACAGCTTTGTCTGGGTGCCAGCGCGCGACACGGTGTTCACCGGCGACATCGTCTATGTCGAGCGCATCCTTGGCGTGGGCGATCAGAGTTCGATCACCCGCTGGCCCAATGCCTATCTCGCGGTGGAGGCGACGGGCGCTGCCCATATCGTGCCGGGCCACGGCGGGCCGACGACGATGGCGCGCGCCCGCGCCGACACCTACGACTACCTGATGAACCTGCGCGCGCAAATCGAGGCGCTGCTGGACGAGGGCGGCGACATCATGGCCGCGCCGCAGGTGAACCAGGCGGCCTTCTCGTATCTCGAGCAGTTCGACAGCCTTGCCGGTCGCAACGCCCAGACCGCCTTTCAGCAGATGGAATGGGAATGATGCTGGAGTATCGCGTCACCGCCCGCCGCATCGACAGCCACGGCGCGCAAGCCGAGACGAAGGCGGCGCGTCTCATGCTCGACACCGACATGGCCGGTCGTGACGATGCGTTCAACCCGGCCGAGATGCTGCTGGCCAGCCTTGCCGCATGCCTACTCAAGGGCGCCGAGCGGGTGACGCCGATGCTCAACTTCGACCTGCGCGGCATCGAGGTCAGCCTGCATGGGGTCCGGCAGGACAGCCCGCCGAAGATGGTCCGCATCGACTACGAGATCGTGGTCGATACCGACGAAACCGACCAGCGGCTGGATCTTCTGCACCGCAACCTGCGCAAATACGGCACCATCTCGAACACGCTGGCCGAGGCGACCGAGCTTGTCGGCACGATCCGGCGGAAAGTCTGATCCGTGCCCGAGACCCACGCCCACCATCACGCGCCGCCTGCTGATCTTGGCCCGGCCTTTCGTTGGGCCGTTGGGCTCAACACCGCCTATGTGATCGTCGAGGCCATCGCGGGGTTCCTGACCGGATCGCTGGCGCTGCTGGCGGATGCCGCGCACAACCTGACCGACGTGGCGGGGCTGCTGATCGCATGGGCGGCGGCGGTTCTGGCGAACCGTGTGGCGACGCGAGCCCACAGCTGGGGGCTGGGCCGCGCCACGATCATGGCGGCGATGCTGAACGCGTTCGCCATCCTGATCGGCGTCGTCTGGGTGATCTGGGAGGCGGCGCAGCGCTTCCAGACGCCGGTCGAAGTGCCGGGGCTGACGATCCTTATCGTGGCGCTGGTGGGGATCGGCGTGAACACCGGCTCGGCACTGTTGTTCATGCGGGCGCAGAAGGACGACCTGAACGCCAAGGGGGCGTTTCTGCACATGGCGGCCGATGCGGCGGTTTCGGGCGCCGTGGTGCTTGCCGCCATCGGGATCATGCTGACCGGCTGGACATGGCTCGATCCGGCCGTCGCCATGGCTGTCAGCCTGCTGATCGCCGTGACGGCGGCGGGCCTGTTCCGCGAAGCGCTGCACCTCAGCCTCGATGGCGTCCCCGACCGGGTGGACCTGGGCGAGGTCACCGCGTGGCTTGCCCGGCAGGAGGGCATTCGCGACGTGCATGACATGCATATCTGGCCGCTCTCGACCACCCGCACGGCGCTCGCGGTGCATGTGGTCACAGAGATGCAGGACACCGATGCGATGCTGCAAGACCTTGCCGAGGGGTTGGAGCACGGGTTCGGGATCGCGCACAGCACGATTCAGGTCGAGCGCGAGCCCTGCGGCGCGAGCTGCCTTCGGGCCCACGCGTAACGCTGGGCGTCCATTCCGGGCGCAGCACCAAGTCCGTCCAGAAGAATCATTTACAAAACTAGGATTATGGTTATTTTGACGTCATGACCACGACCAGTCCTAACGCCCGCGCCCTTGCCGCCCTTGGCCATGATGCCCGCCTGTCGATCTTTCGCCTGCTGGTGAAGGCCGGGGACGACGGGCTGCGGGTCAGTGATATCGGCGAGCACCTCGGACTCGCCCCGTCGACCTTGGCGCATCACCTCTCGACACTGGTCGATGCGGGATTGGTGCTCCAGGACAAGCAGGGACGCGAAGTGTTCAACCGGGTCGATTTCCCCGCGATGCACCGGGTGGTCGGCTTCTTGACGTCCGAATGTTGCGCTGGCGTTGCGGTCGGCCGGTCGGAGGATGCGGCGTGAGATATGTGCCACGTTTTTCATGTTCCAAAACAACTGCAATTCCGGAAATTTGGTGATGACTGATACAACACTTCCTGTGCCCGGCCTCCGGTCGACGCTGCGCAGTTTATGGAAGGCTCTATTCGCGATTCGTATTGATACTCATGCCGCCCATGGCGGCGGCGAGGCAGTAGCGCGGGGCGGGGTCGGGGTGGAGGCCGATGAGGTGGAACCAGCGCAGGTAACTGTCGAGGTAGCGAGTGGCGATGCCGCGGCGGGCGCGAAGGAAATCCTTGAGGCGGGAATGGCGGTTGTTGACGGTCTGGATGTGGAGTTCGCCACGGACACGCTCACCGGCCGACTGGTTGAGCACCTCGTGGCTGACGCCCAGGGCGGCTGCACACGGCGGATAACCGGTGCCGCCGTCGGTGACCAACAGCGCGTCCTTGTCCAGCACCGGCGCCAGGATCGCGCGGATGGCGTCGGCGGTGACCGCCGGCAACACCGCGCTGACGGTGGCGCCGGACCGATCCGCCGCCACTAGGACCGGCACCTGCTCGTCGGACAGGCCGCGCTTCTTCGCCTTGCCGCCCCGCTTGCGCGCCTTGCGATCCGGCAGACCGGGGGCGGATTTGCCGTCCCTGGCCCGCGTCCACACCCGATCGCCCTTGCGGCTGGCCAGGACGAAGGTCTCGTCGGCCTCGACGATGCCCCGCAGCTTGCCGGCGCTGGCCTCGATCGCTGCAAGGAAGCGATGCCGCCAGCGGAAGGCGGTGCTCACGGCGACGCCGCACCGTTCCGCCGACGCCTTCACTGTGTCGCCATCGGCCAGGCACGCGCCGAACGTCAGCCACGCTTGCTTGTGGTGCAGGCCGGACAACCGCGTGCCGGTCAACGCGCCGAAGGTCCGCTTGCACGCCCGGCACAGGTAGCGCTGCATCCCCCGCGCCTTGCCGTTGGCCACCGCCCCGGGCGTACCGCAGTGAGGGCAGCACCGGTCATCGCCGATGCCCAACTCGATCGCGGCCAATGAGGCTTCGCCGGCCGGACGACCGGCCAGGATCTCCCCGGCCTCCGCCTTCTGCGCCTCGCTCAGCGTGTCCACCGCCGACAGCCACGCTTGAAATTCTTTCCGCTCCATCGCGCAATACCTCCAGCGTTTCCGCCATCCTACACCAGATCAATACGAATCGCGAATAGAGCCTTATGGAAAGATCAACGGGTCTGGCTCGCCTCGGCGCTGATCCTTGGCGCGCTGGCGGTCTTCGACACGCCCCAGGCCGCCGATTCTGCGCTCTTCGCGGGCACCGCGCTCTTGAACACGGCGCCGTTCCTGATCCTGTCGATCGCCATCGCTGCGTGGGCCAACGCTACCGGCGCCGACAACCTGATCGCCAAGGCCTTCACCGGCGCCCCGGTCCTGATGATCGGGCTGGGCGCACTTGCGGGGGGCATCTCCCCCTTCTGCTCCTGCGGGGTGATCCCGCTGATCGCGGCGCTGCTGGCGATGGGGGTGCCGCTTTCAGCCGTCATGGCTTTCTGGCTGGCCTCGCCGATCATGGACCCGTCGATGTTCGTGCTGACGGCGGGCGTGCTCGACCTCGAGTTCGCTGTGGCCAAGACTCTTGCCGCCATCGGGCTGGGCGTGTTCGGCGGGACGGTGGTGCACCTGATGATGAAGGGCGGCGCCTTCGCTGATCCGCTGCGCGACGGGATCGGGAACGGCGGCTGCGGCGGCGCGAAGATCCGCGCGCCGAAGCCGGTGGTGTGGCGCTTCTGGACCGATGCGGACCGCCGGGCGAAGTTCGGCAAGACGGCGCTGACCACGACGCTATTCCTCGCCAAGTGGCTGACGCTGGCCTTCATCCTCGAGAGTCTCATGCTGGCGTGGATCCCGGCGGAAACCGTCACCGCCGCACTCGGGGGCGAGGGGCTGCTGCCCATCGTGACCGCCACTCTGGTGGGTGTGCCCGCCTATCTGAACGGCTACGCGGCCCTGCCGCTGGTCGGCGGGCTGATCGAACACGGCATGGCGCCGGGGGCAGGAATGGCCTTTCTCGTCGCGGGGGGCGTCACCTCGACCCCGGCGGCGATGGCGGTCTGGGCGCTGGCGCGGCCGCAGGTCTTTGCGCTCTACATCGGGCTGTCGCTGTCCGGCGCCTTCGCATCGGGGTTGCTGTTCCAGCTGTGGACGCAGATGGCATGAACACCTGCGGCGGGGCGAATTGCCTCGCCGCCTTCTTCCTGATCGAAGCCCCATCATGATCCCAAGACTATCCCCGGCACGACGCGGGCTGATCGTCGCCGCGCTCGGCTCGTCCCTCACCGTGAGCTGGGCCTCCAGCTACTACATCCCCGCCGTTCTGGCGGTGCCCATGGCAGAAGACCTCGGACTGTCGCCGGTCTGGGTGTTCGGCGCGTTTTCCATGGCGATGGTGGTTTCGGCAATGGTCGGGCCCTGGGCCGGGGCGCGGATCGACGGCTTTGGCGGCCGGGGCGTGCTGATGCTGTCGAACCTCGTCTTCGCGGCGGGCCTTGGGCTGCTCGCCGTGGCGCCGTCGCCCCTCGTCCTCGTCGCGGGCTGGGCTGTCATCGGGCTCGGCATGGGGATCGGGCTTTACGAGGCTGGGTTCGCCACGCTGGCCGGGATCTATGGCAAGGAAGCGCGTGGCCCGATCACCGGCATCACACTCATCGCCGGGTTCGCGAGCACTGTCGGCTGGCCCCTCTCCGGATTGATGCTGGCGACGTGGGGCTGGCGGGAAGCCTGTATCGGATGGGCGCTGATCCATCTGGCCGTGGCCTTGCCGCTGAATGCGTGGCTGCCAAAGGGCACCAAGGCGGTAACCACACCGGAGACGCCGGTCGAGGACGGTCCGCCACCATCCCGCCTTGCGCTCTGGCTGCTGGCTTTCGTCTTTGCCGCCACCTGGTTCAACTCGACCGCCATGGCCGCGCATCTGCCGGGGCTGCTGCAAGCCGCAGGGGCAAGCACGGCGGTCGCAATCGCGGCGGGCGCGCTCATCGGTCCGGCGCAGGTCGCGGCACGGGTGCTGGAGTTCGGCCTGCTGCGCCGGTTCCATCCGCTTGTCTCGACACGCGTGGCGGCTGCGGCGCATCCCATGGCCGCCGTGGCGTTGGTGGGTTTCGGGGGACCGGCTGCCTATGCCTTCGCCCTCCTGCACGGGGCGGGAAACGGCATCCTCACCATCGCCAAGGGCACCCTGCCGCTGGCGCTGTTCGGCGCGGCCGGATACGGGCGGCGGATAGGCTGGCTCAATGCTCCGGCGCGCATCCTGCAAGCGGCGGCCCCACTCATCTTCGGTGCGGCGCTCACGGCATGGGGGCTTTCCGCTATCTGGCTGACCGCAGGCATCGGTGTCGCTTCGCTCATCGCACTGCTTCTCCTGAGGCGAAGCTGATTTCTAGTCAAGGCACCATGTCTGCAAGATTTCCGAAGCATTGCGCCTAGGCCTCTCAGCTCGTGGGCCATTATGGCGACCGAGAACAACAAAGGCGGCCAGATGCTTGTCGGCAGACAAGTAAGCAGACAAGTAAAAGGCGTCCCGGAGTGCTCTGGAACGCATTCTCTTGCCGCTCAACGGCTTGGCATGCAGGTCGAGTGACAAAGCGGCCAGCAGCAGGTTCTGCAGCCCCGCCCCGACGCTGATCCATTGCTCCTCTACGGGGACAACGGGGTGGTCTGGCGTCAGACTCGCCAGAATCGCGATAAGACACGGCCCCGCCATTGCGCGATCCCGCGCGGATTGCAGTGTCGCAGCATCGGCGGCAGGATCAGTCTCAAGTGCCGCATTCGCAAAAACCTCGCCCAAGGCCGCCCGCTGATGGGCGGGGACATGAACGAGTTGCAAAGGGTATAGACCACCATGATCGGGCGCTGCGGCCGCAGCACTCGCCAAGACTGCAAGTTCTTCAGGCGAAAGGTCCGGTCCGGTCAGATGCCGTGGCCCGACGGATCGGCGGGACAGGATTTGCCCCAGTATATCCGTCATTCGCACAATGGCTCGACAGTCAGCGACTGGCCAGGTCTGACCACTTCGATTTCCGGAGGGATGACGGCGATCCCCATGGCCAGTGCAATGGGCGACATCGAGGCTGAGGCACCCTGTCCAAGCCGAACTAAGACCGGGCGCCCGAAGGCGTCGCGGGAATCCCACCTGACGGGCACATATTCCCGCCGTCCCGTCGCCCGAACATAGTTGAAGCCTGCGACGGCGGGTAGCCAGGTGTCCGGTTCTTCCGTCAGCCCTGCAGCCCGGCGCAAGGCAGGCTTGGCGATCTGGGAAAAGGTGATGGCGGCAGCGTAAGGGTTGCCGGGCAGTCCGAAATACAGCGCCTGACCAAGCCGACCGACGGTCAGCGGCTTGCCGGGGCGGATCGCGACCTTGAGCACGTCAAGCTCGGCGGCCTCGAGACGTAACGCGTCAAGGATGTGATCTTCTTCACCCGCCGATACGCCGCCCGAGGAAATTACCACGTCATTGGTCTGCGCGGCATGACGGATGGCTGATCGGATGCTGGCGGGATCGTCCGGCACGATGCCGAGATCCGTCAGGTCGACCCACGGAAAACGCGACAGGGTTGCGCGCAGAAGCACCCGGTTGGAGTTGTAGATCTGCCCTGGCCCAAGGGTGCTGCCAGGCTCGGACAGCTCATCTCCGGTGGACAAAATGGCCACACGTACACGTGGGCGCACGGCGACAGAGGCCACGCCACAACCTGCCATCAGCGCCAGACGCGGCGGGGTCAGCGCAAGCCCGGCGGCCAAAGCCTGCGCTCCTTGCGCCATATCCTCACCCCGGCGGCGGATGTTCCGCCCAGGGCGGGGGCGCTCTGTCAGTGATATCTTGTCGCCGATCCGCGTGACCTGTTCCTGCATCACGACCGCATCGGCCCCGAAAGGCACCGGCGCGCCGGTGAAGATTCGGGCAGCTGCACCTTCGGCAAGAGTTAGAGCGCGGGCGTCGCCCGCCGCGATGCGGGCGGACACGGGCAGGTGCCATGGGCCGTCACCGGTCAGATCCGACAGGCGCAAGGCATAACCATCCATGGCGGAATTGTCGAAAGGCGGCAGAGCGTGGACGGCCATGATCGGGGCAGCTATTACACGACCGACCGCCTGATCTATGGGCAGCAACTCTTGCCCGGCAACTGGGCAGGCCGCAGCGATGGCACGTAGGCGTGCAGCGTCGACGGAAAGCGTTGGCCCGGATTTGCCCGTTGAACAGACCGTAAGACTCGACATGGCTTTTCCCCCTCCCAAAGGAAAAAGGCCCGCCCCGAGTGTCGGGGGCGGGCCGGTATTGTCAGGTCAGAGCATGATCTCGTGCGACTTGAACGAAATGCCCCGGGTCTGGGCAGTCGCATCCGAGATCTTGCGGATGTCGCCCCAGCAGTGCTTGTAATCCGGCAGCACCAACTCATTCACGCCCGGATTCACCACGTTGCCCTGGCTGCCCGCGGGCGAGCCGAAGACCATCGCCACCGTGTTCCGCTTCAGTGTCGGCATGGGATAGGCCATGCCCTGCGTCACCCCATTGTCGTTGATGATTTCGAGCAGGTCGCCGGGGTTCAGTCCCAGGTCGACCATGTCATCGGGATGCATCTCGACGAACGGGTGCGGGTAGCGATCCTGGACGAAATCGTTGTCCTGGTCGAGGGACTGGTTCTGCCAGAAGATGTTGGCGCGGACGTTGTTGATCCAGAACCGGTGCGCGGCCTGTTCGCGGGCCTTGCCCGGGGCCTGCCAGCCTCGCCAGCCCGCCGCACAAAACAGCGCCTTGCCGTCCTCGCGCCCGTGCCGGGTGAACACGCCATCGGTGTAAAGGCGCGTTGTACCGACAAGCTGGCCGTTCTCGTAACCAACGACCGGTTCCTGCACACCGTTGTTGCCCGCAGCGCGCAGACGATCGTAGGTCACTGCCGTATGAGCGGCGCCGTAGCCATCCATGAAGGCGTCTTCCTCGGTTTCCCAGTCGTAGCCCTGGAACTGGTCGGCATAGGCATCTTCACCCATCTCGCGCAGAACGCGTTCCATGTGCTGGGCGATCCGTGCTGCAATCAGCGCATCGGGCAGGGAGTTGCCGAACGGGTCCATGTACTTCTCGGACAACCGCAAGCGCCGTTCGCCGTTCATCGAGGTGAGGTTCATCTCGTTGGCTTCGCAGGCGGGCAAAATGACATGGGCATTCTGGCCGATCTGGCTGTGAATGATGTCGACGTCCACAACGAAGAGGCCACCGGCGTTGATCGCCGAGACGATGGCATCGACCACCTGCTCGCGCGTGCCGCCAGCGGCCATGTCGATCGCATCCTTGACCATGTCCGAGCGCCGCTTGTGGACCCGCTTGAACTCGGACGCGTTGAGCGTGGTCTTGTAGTGATCGCAGGCCCAGATGTGGTGCACGCCGCCAAGCCCTCGGATCAGGAACTGGTCCACATATTCTGAGGGGCGCCCGACATGCGCTTCGGACGGACGGAAGTAGCCTTCCTGATGGCCGCCCAGACGGCAGACTCCACCGCCTTCGCGGCCCACATTTCCTGTCGCCAGCGCGATGTTCACCAGAGCGCCGATGGTGCGGTAGTTGTCGTTGCCCCAGATGATGCCCTTTTCGTAAGCCGTCACGCATTTGCGGCGGCTGCCGTCGTCATGGGGCTGGGCGATCCACTCGGCAGCCTTTTGAATGTCGGCCGCCGATACACCGCAGATTTCCGCCGCCTCGTCCAGAGTGGTGCGGCAGGTCTGCATTGCGTAGTCGAGGCTACCAAGGCCCGCCGGATGGGCGGAACCCTGCGCCACCGCTTCGCCGCCCTGAAAGGTCGATGCGGCGATGAAGTCGGCATCGACCCAGCCCTGATCGACGATATGGGTGAGCAGCGCATTGAACAGCACCATGTCCGTGCCTTCGGCAATCGCCAAGTGAAGCACGTTTTCCGGCCCGGCATATTGTTCGGACGAGGCGATGGTCAGCGTGCGGCGCGGATCGACCACGATCATCTTTGCGCCACCCTGCAGGCCCGGGACCATGTGGTTCAGGTAGAGATTGGTCTGGGTCTCCATCGAGTTGGCGCCGACCATGAAGATCGTGTCGGTCAGCGTGTAGTCCTCGTAGGCGTAGTTCAACTCGTCCACGCCCATGTCGCGGGTGGAATGGACTTCGGAATTATAGGCTGGGCGGTTGTGGATGCGGCAGTTCTTGATCTTCATGCTCTCGAAGTAGAGCTTTCCGGTGCCCCATGTGTTCTCGTAGCCGCCGGCACTGCCGCCGTGGTCGAACATCGACACCACGATGTCGTCCTCGGACCCCTCCACGGCTACTTTCGCCGTCACCCGTGCCACGAGGTCAAGTGCATCGTCCCAAGACGTCGGTTGCCAGACACCGTTGCGCCAGACCATCGGATCAGAGAGACGTTGCTGCTGTGTGCCGGTCACCTTGGAGGGCCGGTTTTCGGCCATGCGTGCTCCGCGGATTGACCCCAGGCCCGAGTTGACGACGCAATTGGCATCAGGCTTGACCACCAGATGCACGTCGCGGCCGTTCTGGCGGACGACGTTGTACATCGAGGGGGCGTACCACGCCTCCGTCTCCATGAACTGCTGTTCGCTCAGGTCGACGCCGAACTTGTTCTGGCTCGGAGCCGTACCGCCCTGCCGGTTCATCGGCCAAGTGTAAGCCTTGTAGCCGCAACCCACGATGCAGTAGTGGCAGGTGACGTTGAATTCCTCTGCATCTGCGGGGATGATCGGCAGCCGGTCGATCTGTCTCTTGTATGCCATTGCTCTCTCTCCCTTATGCCAGAACGTTCGACAGGCGACCGTAAATCAGCTCGTCCACACCTTCGGCATGGATGTCGCCCTGATCGCCGACCCGCAGCAGAAATTGCGCGAGATTGCTGGTCGCATGGCCCCAGATCTGCTGGCCTCCGGCTTCGCAATCGAAGCGGGAATGATGGCCGGGGCAGTTGAGCGTCATGTCCTCGGCGGAATAGCTCATCAGCCAGCCCTTATGCGGACAGAGAACGGAAAACGCCACGATATCGCCATCCGGGCCGACGCCGCCCTCGACCGCCTGGCCGAGCTTGAGCAGCACACCCGGGCTATCCGCATCGGGATAGGAGATGTCCATCGGTTCGTTCACCACCAGATCAGCGATGTTGGCAAGGCGGTTCGCAGGATAATCGACGCGTGCCAGTGCCTGCGCTTTGGCCTGTTCCGGTGTCATGACGGTGGCAGCGACGGCCCCCGCTGTGGCGGCCATGCCGCCCCTCAGAAACTGTCGACGTCCCGCGTCGACCAATTTATTGCACTTCATTGGCTGGACTCCTCCCTGGCTCATCAAGTGATGGATGATTGCGGTCAGCCTAGTCCTTGCATCTGGCGCGCGCGATAGCACAACCAGGGATGCTGCACTGCGGCTATCCTATGATTTCAAAAGGGGAAATTTGATGTTCGGAAATCCGAACATGGGTAGTGGGGGTAATCAGTGCCCCGACAGGCCGAGTTTTTGCATTTTTTCCCAAAGCGTCGTGCGGGCGACCCGCAAGAGCTTGGCCGCCGCGCCAATCTGCCCATCTGTCCGGTCGAGGGCAGCGATGATCTGCGCCTTTTCTGCTACCTCACGGGCCTCGGCGAGCGACATCATGTCGTCGGGCTCAGCGAGACGTTCGGGAAAGAGATCGGATGGCTGCAACAGCGGCCCTGTCGCCATCGCCAGCCCGCGCAGCAGTCTTGCCCGCAGGTCGCGGCCGCCGCCCGGCCAGTCATGGGTGCGCACAGCCTCTTCGCAAAGCGCGCCAATCCCGGTGAGCCCCGGTGCATGGAGCGGCGCCAGCTTACGAAAAAGCTGCTGAAGCAGCCAGACGGCATCTTCGGGTCGTGTGCCGAGCGGCGGTATTGGGATTTCGATCCGTGCTAACCTGTAGAAAAGTTCAGAATTGAAAGTGCGTTGCTTGATGAGCGCCTCAAGGTCATTGCCACAGGCCGCTATGAGCCGGCCGTCGAAGTCTTGATCCAGCCGCTCCAACAGGCGAGTCTGGACCTGTGTCGTCATCTTGCTGATAGAGTTGATGAACAAGGTTCCTTCGCCCACAGTATCAACTCCGCCGCCGGGGCTGAACAAGGCCGCCTCCGCGTCGGCTTCGCGCGCGAGATTAACCGAAACGAATGGCGCAGCTGACCGGTCCGACAGGTCATGGATACGTCGGGCCACAAGGTCCTTGCCAGTTCCCGGCCCGCCCCGGATCAGCACGGGATCGCTTGCCTGTGCAGCTTTGACGATCAGCGCTTCAACACGGTGCGCCGTGACCGAGACCCCCATCAATGGTGGAAAGTCATCATCCTGAAACGGCTTCTCGCGGTTTCCGACGAGCAGGCTGAGGCGTTCGAGGAAGACAGACATTTCGAACGGTTTGGTCACGTAGTCCGCGGCCCCCGATTTGATCAGCCGGACCGCCTGACCGATCCCACCTTGCCCGGTGATGAACAGGAAAGGCGGGGGTGTCCCGGTGCGCAGAAGCGTTGAAAACAGCTCCTCTCCCGACCCGTCCGGCAGGCCGATATCACAGATTACTGCGTCGATTGGCTTCTTGGGGGTGCGGATTGCGCCGAGCGCCCGCACCATCTGCTTCAGCCAGAGAACCTTCGCCCCTTCCAGTTCCAACCGCTGCAGCAGCGACCCGCCCATGATCTCGTCGTCCTCGACAAGAACGATGTATCTATCTTTTAGCATCGCGCGCCTCCCATGACACAGGCAGGGTGACAGTCACGCTCGTTACGCCATTTTCTTGCGCATGGCAGACAGCGCCACCCATTGTTTTCGCGAGATCACGGACCAGCCGCAGCCCGACGCCGCCACCGGGCAAGAGCGGACCGTCCCCGAGCAAGCGATCCAACGCGGCCTGCGGCATGGACGCGCCCGTGTTCGTGATCTGAAGGCTGAGGTTGCCGTCCGTTGTACGGGCCATCAGGCCGACGCAGCCGTTTTGGCCAGCAGCCGCGCAGGCGTTCAGCAGCAGGTTGAGCGCGATCTGCCGCACGGGCCCGGCGGACAGGCTGCACTCCGTGACTGCCGCCGGATCGACAGACCACTCCAGATCCAATGCCAATCGCGAGACCTCGGGTTGGATCAACAGCTTGATGTCCTCGAAGTCATCGGGTGTCAGCGCGCGGGTCTCGGGGTCCATTCGGTTCTGGTCAAGCGTTGCCCGGGTCACATCACGCAAATGGCGCAATCCCCGGTCGAGCAGATCGGCGGACTGCCGCACCACCTCGGGGCGATCGGGATAGCTGCGGATCGTATCCGTCGCGTTCAGCAAGCCGCCGAGCGGGTTGTTGATCTCGTGGGCCAGCGACGAAGACAGGCGGCCAAGGGCTACGAACCGTTCCCGTTCCGCCAACCGCCGCTCGGCTTCGGCCTTGGCGGCCACGGCGCCGACCATCGAATTATACGTACGTGCCAGCTGTGCCAGCTCGCCATCGCCGCGCGGGATGTCCGCGGCCGGGATGGGATGCGGCTCGCCTTTCGTTTCGGTCATCTGGCGTTCGAGCGTCGTGACCGGCTGCAGCATCTTCCGGATCGCCAGAAACCCCGCCAGCGACAGAAGGCCGATGGCAAACGCGTTGCCCACGATCAGGTAGATCAGCGCCTGCCTGCGCTCCGACAGCAGGTCCGACACGTCCAGCTCCGTCGCGATCTGCCCGACGGTGCGTCCTTGGTAGGTCAAGGGCGCAAGCAGGCTGAGGATGTTTGACGCGCCATCCACTGACAGGTCATCCAGCGCCACCGCATCACTGGCAAGGGCTGCGATATCGCTGTCCATGGGAACTCGTCTGGGGTCAGTCGCCGCCAGAACCCTTCCGCGCTCGTCCGCCACGGCGGTCAGGACCATCCGCCGCCCCTCGCTCCCTTGGGCGGCCCGGTCGAGAGTGTCGTAGACCTCCCAGATATCATGACGCAGGACCAGTGGGCCAAGGGCCACGGACAATCCCTCGACATGCATCCGTGCCAGTTCCTGAATCCGCGCGTCCTGAACCTGCGCCAGCGACCGCAGGACCTGTTGGGATGCCACCGTGCCCACAAGGACCATCATCGCCGCCGCAAGAAGCGGGAGCTTGATCGACAGGGGGATGGGGGCAAACCACTTCATGCCTCAGGGGTCCAGATCGGCCATGCGGTCGGCGATCCCGTCGAACAGCGCAGGGGTCGCCTGCTGGAACCCGTCCAGTTGCAGCGACGCCAGCGCCTGTTGGCCTTCCTCCGTCTCGGCGAGGTTCATCAAAGCGGTTTGCAGAGCCTGAACCGGCTCAGAAGCCAGGCTGTCGCGCCGCGCGCAAACAGGGGGAAACCCCAGCCATTCCGACCGGGCGATCACGCGTGTACGCGCGGTCAGACCCGGCTCGATCACCGCCAGCGCTTCCCAGACATAGCCATCGACGCTGCCGGATCGCACCAGGCCATCCGCGACCGCGCGCACCACGTTACGGTGGCCAAAGGTGAAAATGGATCTACTGAAGAAGCCGTCGACCTGTTCCCCCATCCGGCGCAGATCGGTCGCGGTCACAAGGTAGCCAGAGTTCGAATCCGGGTCGGAAAATGCATGCGTGCCACCGCGTAGGTCAGACAGTGCTTCCGCTCCGTCTTCAGCCCCGACAATGAGGTAGGACTGGTATCGCGGGCTGCCTCGCCACTGAGGCACGGCGACAAGATCCAGCAAATCGGCGTGCTGGAGATAGGGATAGCCGCAAAGCCAAGCCGCATCGACACTGCGTTCCAGCAGAAGGCCAGTGATTTCCTGATAGGTGCGGCGCTGAACCAGTTCGATCTCACGCCCCATCCCGCGCGACAAGGCGCGCCGCAGGCCGTCAATCACCGCAGCATCGTTGTCGAGAAACACCGGCGTCAGTCCAAGGCGAAAGACAGGCTGCGCCGCTGCACGACTAGCAATGAAGGCTGCAAATCCCGCTCCGACAAAAGTGCGTCGCCTGATTGAATACTCCATGATCTCAGGCCCCTCCCCTGGCCGGGATCCAGTCCTTTGCTACCGATCACAGACCGGATTGATTGACCCGCGCCGACAGTTGAGCCGCGCTTTCGCGGCGTTCGGAATAGCGATCCACAAGATAGTCCGCAGAGTCACGCGTCAGAAGCGTGAACTTCATAAGCTCCTCCATCACATCGACGATGCGGTCGTAATAAGCTGACGGCTTCATGCGGCCCGCCTCGTCAAATTCGAGAAATGCCTTTGCGACCGAGGATTGGTTGGGGATGGTCAGCATCCGCATCCAACGCCCAAGCAGCCGCATCTGGTTCACAGCGTTGAAGCTTTGCGATCCGCCCGACACCTGCATCACCGCCAGCGTCTTTCCCTGCGTCGGGCGCACGGCGCCCTCGGACAGCGGGATCCAGTCGATCTGCGTCTTCATCAACCCGGTCATGGCGCCGTGACGTTCGGGGCTTGACCAGACCATGCCTTCGCACCAGGCCACCAGATCTCGCAGCTCGCGGACTTTCGGGTGGCTGGCATCGACCCCGTCATCAACCAGCGGCAGGCCGGACGGATGGAAAAACCGCACTTCCGCCCCCAGCCGCGTCAGGATGCGCCCGGCCTCTTCCGCGGACAGCCGGCTGAATGAGCGGGCCCGCAGCGAGCCATAGAGGATCAGAATACGCGGCGGATGCGTTCGGACGGTTGTAGGCCGCAGCCGTTCGCAGTCGATTGAAGCGAAGTGCTGCTCATCAAGCTGAGGGGTGGTCAGGTTCGTCAGGTCGTCAGGCAATTCGTTTTCCCCGATCATCAATAATGAGCTGACCGTCTTCCTTCGCAAGCGGCCCCGGCGGCAGCGTATCAAGCAGGTCTAGAACGGTTTCAGATGGGCGGCAGAGCCGAACGCCCTTATGCGTGCAGACGAAAGGGCGGTTGACCAGGATCGGATGTTCCACCATCGCAGAGAGGAGAACCTCGTCCGACACACCGGGCACGGTAAGCCCCATTGCTTCTGCCGGGCTTCGCGCAACGCGCAGTGCCTCCCGTGGGGTTACGCCGGCCGCAGCGAACAGACCTAAGAGCTGCGCACGCGTCCAACCCGTTTCCAAGTAGTTGATCACCGTTGGCAGGGTGCCCGCAGCGTGCAGGATCGCCAAAGTGTTGCGCGATGTCCCGCAGTCCGGATTGTGGTAGATGACGACACTCATGCCGGAAAGCGCTCCCTTGTGCGGTTGGCGAACCAGACGAGTGAAAGCATCACGGGAACCTCCACCAGAACGCCGACCACCGTCACAAGCGCAGCCCCGGAATTGAGACCGAACAGGCCAATGGCCACAGCAACGGCCAGCTCGAAGAAATTCGATGTGCCGATCAGCGCGCAGGGGGCGGCCACCTTGTGCGGCACTTTCCAGCGCCACGCCCAGAAATAGGCGATGGCAAAGATCCCGTAGGACTGGATCAGGATCGGCGTGGCCAGCAGGACGATCAGGAACGGGTTTTCGGTGATGACGCTGCCCTGAAACCCGAACAACAGCACCACTGTCAGGAGCAACCCCAGAACCGAGGCGGGCTTGATCCGCGCGGTGAAAGCAGAAACTGCTGCTTCTCCACCCCGGGTCATCAGTCTGGACCGGGTGAAGATGCCGGCAGCAAGCGGCAGAACGACATACAGAACAACGGAAAGAACCAGCGTTTCCCAAGGAACGGCGATATCTGTCACGCCAAGCAGCAGAGCCACGATGGGCGCAAAGGCGAAAACCATGATCACATCGTTCAGTGACACCTGGACCAGCGTGTAATTCGGATCCCCTTTGGTCAGTTGCGACCAGACGAACACCATCGCCGTACAGGGTGCCGCGCCTAGCAGGATCAGCCCGGCGATGTACTGGCCTGCATCCGCCGGGTCGATCAGGTCCGCAAAGACGTACTCGAAGAACAGGACGCCGAGGGCGGCCATGGTGAAGGGCTTGATCAGCCAATTCACGACCACGGTGATGATCAGGCCTTTGAGGCGCTTGCCCACGCCTTTCAGCGCGCTCAGATCCACGGCGACCATCATCGGGTAGACCATCGCCCAGATCAGGACGGCGACAACGAAATTTACCGAGGCGTACTCGAGCGCTGCCAGTGCTGCAAACAGGCCGGGCAGTAACGAGGCCAGCACGATGCCCGCGACGATGCACAACAGCACCCAGACAGACAGATAGCGTTCAAAAAGGGACATTGATCAACCTTGGGCTCTAGCAGGGTTTACGCAGCAGGCAGACTCGCTGCGAATGACGTCGAGTTCTTCAATCAGCGCCGAGAGGGGCTGCAAGGCCCCAGGGCTGAGTGAATAGCAGACCCGCGGCGGGTCGATCTGCCCTTCGATCACGCCCGCCTCCTTCAGGATGCGGAGATGCTCGGACACCGTGGACTGCGCGAGGCCAACGGCCTCGACGATATCGCCGCCGATACAACCCGGTGTGTGCGCCAGCAGCCGCAAGATCCGCAATCGCGCCGGATGGCCCAGGGCCTTGGCAGTCGCCGCCATTCTCATGTCCTCAAGGTCTTGCTGGACTTCCGTCATCTTGGCCTCATCTAAAATCGGCTATCGTCGTTTACCGATATGATTTCGTAGCTGCCGACGCAAGCGAATTCATTGGCGAGTGGCTTGGGGGGCTCGGTACGCGGATAGTCAATCACCGCGGTTTCCGTAGAATAGTGCCGCGCCCGGCACCTGATCCTCTACCGCAACGGTGCTATCCGGATCACCATCTTCCACAGCTTGAGCAAAGCCATGAATGTCGGGGCGATCCTGTTCCCCGACGGGTGAAGGACCGTTCATTGCCGTCAGTTCGTGGCGCGCCACATCCTGTACCGCCCCTGCCCTGTCACTTCGCGGATTAGCCCATGCGCTTCCATCCAGGCAAGGTTTCGCTGGACTGCAGCGCGACTGGCGCCGGTTAAGGCCTCGGCCATCGGAGCGGATACAAGGGGCCATTCGGTCAATACGGCGCGTAAGGCGCGCGGGGTCTTGCCCGAGAGCGAGGTCATGTCGGCTTCAGCCCTTGCTGACCATGCCTCGATATCGTCTAGGTGGCGCACGGCGGTCAGGCAGGCGGTCTCCATCCCGTCAAGCCATCGCGCCAGACGGTCAGCGGGTGGGCCGCCGGCGCGCAGTCCCCCTGCCCCGCCCATGGCCAGAGGTGCAAAGACTGCTCCCTTGCCCTCGCTGGCCGCGATCCGCGCAGCTGTGACGGCCGCCTCCATTCGATCGCCTTGCTGCCCGAGTCCCGCGAGGCTCCAGAGGTGAAAGCCCAAGCAAGCACGGGTGATCGGGTGCAACTCGGAAGCTTGCGCCGTAAGGTCCAGCCAACCGCCTGCGCGATCCGCAAAAGGTTCGGCCTCATCCGCGAGGTTCTCGGGGTCGCGGCGGTCAAGGAAGGCGGAAAGGTCTACCTCCGGTCCTGGCCCACCGGATAGCCGCCGCACCGCCCAACCGACACGCGCGAGCGCGGCAGTGTCGTCCTGTACGCCGGACAAGCGCATGGAGATCCAGAGCGTCAGCCTATCCGGTCCAATGCGGTCGCCCGCGAACCAACTCAGATCGGCAGCCTCGATCAGGGCCAGCCTGTGGCGCCAACCCTCCGGGCCGCGCCGCAGCCTATCATCAAGCGCGCCGAGCCGACCTGCGGCGCGGGCGAGACGCGCGGCATGACCCGCCTCTGCTTTCCGCCATTCCTCGAGGACTTCGGTTTCACACGGTTCGGCCCGTGGTCCGGGCGGCAAATAATCCGGTTCCTCTTCCATCGGACCGGGCAGAAACCACTGTCGCATTTTCTTCGCCATTTCATCACATGATTATTACGTGATTTCTAGAAGATGCCGCGATATCGCACATCATTTTTCAGCTAAGGACTTCAATTTTGGTTCCGTATTTCAGTGAGTGGCAGCACAGGTGGTATATGGCCGAACAGAGTTCCGAAATTTGCATATTGATGACGTCCGACGGCTTGGGCCTGGGCAACAAGGATCGCGTGTGAGTTGGACCGGTGGCGCGTTGCCCTTAAATCTATGGCTCGTCGGGATAGAGCAAGCATGTCATCAACAGAGACATGGCTCTCACAAAGGCTCCTCCCATTGTCCTGTTGTTCTATAACCGAAAGATACCGGTGCCGCTGGGTCCGCTTCTGTGAGGCGGCGTGCGGCGTGCGCAGTCAGTTCAGATAATCTCGCTCTGCCTCTGCGGACAGCGGCTCTGATGCGCCAGTTGCCGCATAGAATGCGTCGAGTGTCTCGAGCGACGAGGCAGGCGCATAACCTTCGTTTGCGCGGGCCGTTGCCATTGCAAACCGAAGCGACCAGTTGTCTCCATTCCTACAGGCCACACCGACATGCCTACCTCTTCCCTCGATAGCGGCTTCGTATTCGCGGCAGAACGAGCCCGCGCCATCGGTGAAGGACGCGACGACATTGATGCGCCGTCCGTCTGGCAGCTCGGTCTCTGCGCCCGAAGGCAACGTGCCCAGCTGCTCTTGCATCGCGGCATTAAGTAGGGGCGTACCCGTCTCCGGCGTGCCGGGCGCAAGCAAAAGCCCTGCTGACAGACCGACCGCCAGCGCAAGTGAAGCGGCGATTGCCATAGGCTGCCATCGAGGTATTGAGCGGCGCAGTGGCACCACGTTCTCGGGCTCAGACGGTGTGGTCGCACCCATCTCGCGAATGCGAGCCTCCAAATCAGGCGAAACTACTGCGTGCGGATCGGCGATTGCGGCCGCTCTGGCCCAGTCTGATGTCTGCTTGAACAAAGCGTAGCGTGCGGCAAGGTCGGGATCAGCCTCGATTTTCGCATGCAGGCGCGCGGCTTTTTGGCTGTCGATCTCGCCATCGGCGAGTTGCATCAGTGTTTCATCCTCAATCGTCATCTTTGCGATCCCTTGCGTTGCATGACGTCAACGGCCCGCCGCGCCATTTATTCCCACTTTTTCGGCAAGTGCCCGCCGGGCACGGCTTAACCGGCTCATCACAGTGCCCTGCGGGATACCCAGCGTCTGCGCGGCTTCGGCATAGCTCAGACCTTCGACGCAGACGAGGTGCAGCACCGCGCGCTGATCTTCGGGCAATGTCGCCATCGCCGCCCGTACCGATTGCAGCATCAGCCGGTCATCGGTCTGCGCCGCACTGTCTACCGGATCAGCCTGTGGAGTGTCGTGGATATCAACCGTCTCGCCCCGCGTCGCATCGCGCCGGACCATGTCGATCCAGGCATTGCGCAGAATGCGAAACAGCCACGCCTCCAGCCGGGTCGCCGGATCAAATTGATGACGCGCGCGAAAGGCACGCTCTGCAGTGATTTGCACAAGGTCGTCCGCCAGATCCGGCCGGCGGCACAGCGAAAGTGCAAACCGTTTGAGGTTCGGCAACAGCACGACGATGTCCTCGACAAAAGAATCTTGCATGCGGCCCACTTACTCTATGTGTGCAATTTCAGGAATAAGTCTTGGACTGGAACGTTGAAACCCAGATGACTCTGTCTTGGCGATAATTGAAAGGGGAACGCATGATGCGCGTGTTGGCGGCGCAGGCTTTGGTCGTGATTACATGGCTGTTCGTGGTCGGTGTGACGTCAGCGGTGTCAACCGGCCTTGCGACCACTGTGGCCCTCGCTGACGATGGCGATGGTGATGGCGGCGATGACGGAGACGATGGTGGAGACGATGACAGTGACGACGACGACAGCGATGACGACGGATCTCCGTCTGCCCGAAGCAGCGATGGACGCCATGGCGGCACCGGGGCAGTAAACAGCCCGGGTGATTTCTTGCGCAATCTGTTTGGCGGGCAAACCGCGCAGGAGCGGCGCGTGCAAAGACCGCCTGCACCCCAACCCATCCCCCGCCCGGCCTTCGCACCCGATGAAATCGTGACCCGCGGTTTGACGGATGATCAGACGGCCCAGCTCGAGGCACAGGGCTTCGTTGTTCTGGAACGGGCGGACCTCGCCGTTCTTGGGACCACCGTGCGTCGTTTCCAGGTGCCGAACGGTGTGTCGTTGCAAGAGGCCCGCGACACCATCCGCGCCCTTCCGAATGGCGAGACGGCGGACTTCAATCATTTCTACCGCACCGGGCAGGACGACCCGGCGAACGTGGCGGTGCCGGATGGCGCACCGGCTTGCGACGGTCTGCATTGTCCGGCCCGAAAACTCATCGACTGGCCCGCTGGTCTGGCTCCGAACGGATGTGGCGCCCCCGTCACAATGGGGATTGTCGATACAGGCTTGAATATCGATCACGAAGTTCTGGCAGGGGCCGAGATCAACCTGACCCGTATTGCACCTGAAGACTATTCGGCTTCCGGCGCAGTCCACGGCACGGCGGTGGCCGCCATTCTCGTGGGCGATCCGGAAAGCCGCGTACCAGGCCTTTTGCCCGGCTTGCCGCTGGTGGCCGTGGATGCGTTTCACAAGAGTGCAGGCGACGAGCGAGCCGACGCCTTTACCCTCGTCCGCGCCGTCGATTATCTTGCTGAAAACGGTGCTCAGGTGATCAATCTCAGCCTTGCGGGGCCGCCCAACACGGTGCTCGAAGACACGCTGTTGCAACTGACCCGCGACCGTCGGATCCCCGTAATCGCTGCCGTGGGCAACGATGGCCCTCGCGCCGAGGCGGCTTACCCGGCGGCCTATGACAATGTGATCGCCGTCACGGCGGTCGATCGCAGCGGCATGGTCTACCGCCGGGCCATTCGCGGGCCGCACGTCGAGCTGGCTGCCCAAGGTGTCGAGGTCTGGACCGCTGCGTCGGTCGAAGGGGCGCGCTGGAAGACCGGCACATCCTTTGCCGCGCCTTACGTAACGGCGGCGGCAGTGCTTTTGCTGCAACAAGACCCCACGCTCACACCAGAGGAGATCCGCGCGAGGCTGGCAACCTCTGCTCGTGATCTTGGCACCGAAGGGTTTGACGGCACCTACGGCCACGGTCTTTTGGATCTTGGTGGCGTTTGCACGGGTGAAGCTATGGTGACGCCTGTTTCCCTGGAGTGACGTCCTTTCATCCCCGGCAAAGAAAAAATCGACGCGCCGGGAATAAGTCCCGGCGCGTTCCGTTTTCCAGAGAACGGATTGGAAATCGGGAGAGAAAAGATGAAAGACACCTTGATCGCAGATCGGCCCGCAACATCGACCTTGGTGACCGCATGCAGTGCGGCAGGTCGGTTGAGCGCACGCATTATAAGGCCTGCCGCAGTCTCGGACGCGCCGCCGCTGGTGGTGCTGCACGGCATTTCACGCAATGCAGGTACGCTCGCCGGGCTCTTCGCCCCAGAGGCCGAACGCACAGGACGTACGGTCATCGTCCCGCATTTCTCGTCAGAGAAATGGCCCAATTTTCAGCGCCCAAGCAAGGCCGCTCGCCCCGATCTGGCGCTTCTTGCCCTGCTTGACCTGATGGCGGCCGAATATCCGGATGTCTCGGGGCCAGTGGATATCTTCGGCCATTCTGGCGGCGCACAACTCGCTCACCGTCTGGCCATGCTTTATCCGCACCGTGTCGCCGCTCTCCATCTGGCGGCAGCGGGGTGGTATTGCCTGCCCGAAAGCAGCATGCCCTATCCCTACGGTCTCGCGCCCGGCAAGGATACGTTTTCCGCCAAACTGCTCCGTCAGAACAGGACCGCGTTGCGCGATTTTCTCCATATCCCGGCATGGATCTATGTCGGCACCGAAGACGTCACGCGCGACGACGCGCTGCGCAAGACTCCCGAACTCGACGCAGGTCAAGGTCTGCACCGCCGCGCCCGCGCTCGTACCTATGTTGATGCACTAAACGCCGCCGCGAGTTCCGCGGGCTTTTCGCCCCGCGCCAGTCTGATCGAACTTCCGGGCTGCGACCACGACGTGGTGTGCGCGATTACCCGGAACAACCTTGCCGCCCGCGTTCTTGAAGCGCGCGAACCCCGCATCTGAACCCCTTTGAAAATTGCCCAAGACCTATGGAGACTTGAAATGACACTTTCCGACACACTCGATCAGGCCAAATGGACCTTTTCCACACGCCGCGTGGACCGCGCGCGCGTAGCTGCGACAGACACTGATTTTGCCGCCGCCAAGCCAGGCGACCTTATCCTTGCCCATGTGGAAAAGCTGGGACAGCACCAGCGCGTTCAATTGACTTCGGGGCGCCCCTCGTTGATCTTTCCGGGCGATGCGGTGGTGATGGCCTGCGGCGCGCGCTATGCCCCCGATCAGTTCGAAGGGATTGCCGAGATCGACCATGCAGGCGCTGACCTGCTTGCCGGGGGTGGCTGCATCGGACGCATGGTTGCGCGCAACAGCCGGATCAAATCGGCCACACGTTTGGTGCCGGCGGCCCGCTTGCTGGATGCAAGCGGATATGCGGTCAACCTTTCGCAATTCGCGCTCAGCCCCCGCCCGGCAGCCCCGCGCCCGCCGGTGATCGGTGTTCTTGGCACCTCGATGAATTCCGGCAAGACGCTGGCCACCGCGCGGCTTGTGCTGGGCCTGCGGCGCGCGGGCTTCCGCGTCGGAGCGATCAAGGCCACCGGAACCGGCGCGTTTGGTGATTTCAACGAATACAGTGACAGCGGCGCGTATTACGTGGGCGACTTCACTGATGCGGGCATGGTCACCACCTACCTGGAGCCTCTGGACCGGATCAAGGCTGCGATCGAGACGCTCATCGCCGAGGCCGGGCATCGCGGCTGCGATATCGTGGTGATGGAAGTGGCCGATGGCCTTTTGCAACGAGAAACGGCTGCGATCATCGCCGACCCGTGGTTTGCTGGGTTGATCTCTGGGCTTGTCTTCGCCTGTGGTGACGCAGTGGCGGCGGCGGGCGGCGTGGCGCATCTGGCGCGGCTGGGTCTCGTGCCCGATGCGCTGACCGGTCTGGTAAGTTGCTCGCCCATGGCGTCCGCCGAGGCGCAGGCGGCCACTGGCCTGACGGTGCTGACCAAGGAGGATCTGAGCGACCCGGCCGAGGCAACCGGCTTTGCCCTGCGTGCGGGCCTTGGCCGGAGGGAGGCCGCGTAATGCCCATGCCGCACCTGACGGAGAACGGCCGCCGGCGCGGACTGTTCGCCGTCAGCCTTGTGACGCTGGTGCAAGGGGTGGCTGCCGGGGTGGCTGCCCTCGCCACCCGCGGTCTCTTTGAGGCTATGCAAGCGGGATCACCCTTGCCCCCCGGTCTGCTCGCTGCGCTGATCGGATCGGGCCTTGTTATCGCCGGGGCGCGGGTTCTGTCGCGTCTGATGGGCGAACGGCTGGGACAGAGCTATGCACTCGACATCCGTCTGGCCCTGTTCGATCACGCCTCGGGCATGCCCGCGAGCGCTGTTGCCAAGCGGCGCAGTGGCTACATGAGCTTGCGGTTCGTTGGCGACATGACGGCCTTTCGCAACTGGCTCGGCAAAGGGCTGCCTCGGCTGATTGCGGCGGTGGTAATGATCCCCACCGCCTGTACAGTCCTCTGGCTGCTCGAGCCACGCTTTGCACTTGTCGTCGCGCCGTTATTCGCGGTCATGCTCGTCACTCTGGCCATCGCCGGGCCAAAGCTCGAGCCGTTGCACCGCCGCTTGCGGGCGCGCCGCGCGCGGATCGCCGCCGAAATGGCTGAACGTATGCCACTTGCACCCGAGCTTGACCGCATAGGACGTCGTCCGACCGAACTGCGTCAATTGCGCAAGCGCACCGAGAAGATGATCCATGCTGCCCTGCATCGATTGTTTTGGGCGGAAATGCTCAAGGCGTTGCCTGATGCCGTGGCGGGCGTCGCCGCCTGCGCCGTGATCGTCACGGGCGCGCAAACCGGCACCAGTTCTGGCACCATCGCAGGCGCGCTTGCGGCCATCGGCCTCGTGCTGACCCCGCTGCGCGATCTTGCCAGTGTTTGGAATTTCCGCGCGGCCTATCTCGCGGCGCGCAAGAAATGCCTGGCAGCCTTGGCGCGTGAACAGCGCGAGACCGGACAGGGCGACACCCGCCTGCCGCACAGCCCGCTGAGCGTGGTGATCCAGAATTTGCCGACATCAGAGGGGACCACGATCTCGCTCAACATTCCGGCAGGCGAGACATGCGCCCTGCCCTGCGCACCAGGGGACGCCGACGTCCTATTTGCCGCACTTTGCGGGTTGGAGCCGGTGCCTCGCGATCATATTACCCTGTCGGGCCTGTGCCTTACCGACCTCTCGCGCGGCAGCCTGCGGCGCGGTGTGCATCGCTTGACCAGCACACCCGTAGTGCTGAAGGGATCGTTGCGGCGCAACCTTACCCTCGGCCTTCTGAATCGGCCGTCAGAGGCCAAGCTCGAAAAAGCTGCCCAGACCGCCGGGCTGAGCGCTCTGATGGACCGGATCGGCGGCCTCGATGGAGCCTTGTCCGAAGGTGGCCGCGATTTGTCCGCAGCAAATCGCAGCGCGCTTTCGCTTGCACGTATCCTGTTGGGCAAACCGCAGCTTGTCTTGCTGGAAGATGGCGTTTGGCATCTCGAACAAACAGCCCACGACGCCCTTGCTGCGCATCTCGGCACAGCGGGTGCGACGATCCTGCGCCATCCCGTCTTGGCGAAAGCAGACACGGAGGGGCCCCGGGCTGCATGATCGTCGCCGATGAGATGGGAAGAAACTAATTCGCCAGCATAACGGTGGTATCTTCTCGGGCGTTCGCAATGGCGTTGCGCACCACTTAGTGACTGATGGCTGGTACCGGTAGGATCAAGGATATGTCTGGTTAGAGAAGTCCGATGTCTTCCGTCTTGGTATCGTTGGTGCTTGGCGATTACCCTCACCTAAAACCCGACGATTGTCGTCGCATTTATTTCACCATTTCAGCACATGATCATCATGTGATTTCTGGAAGATACCGCGACATCGCACATCATTTTTCAGTTAAGGGCTTCAATTTTGTTTCCGTTCTTCAGCAAGTGACCGCCCTGTTGGCGCATGACACAGCCGGTCTCGAAAGTTTCATATCGATGACGTCCGGCGGAGGGCATGCCTCGGATGCAGCGTGGGCCAAAGCAACGCGGATCGCGCGTGAGCTGGACCGAGTTCTTGACGGAGCGGCGCCAGTGCGTGAGGCCGTGATGCGCGCGGCATCCGAGCTGCGGCTCTCGACACGCCAAGTCTACAACTATCTGGCGCGGTATCGGGAAGAGCGCAGGGTATCGGCCCTTCTGCCGCGAAGGAGTGGAACAAGAAAACCAAGGATCAACCCCGCAGTCGAGAACATCATCGCGGTGACCCTGCAGGAGATGTGGTTGCGCCCTGAGCAGCCGGACCTTGCACCGATCGTCGAAGAGATCCGCGCCCGCTGCGCAGAGGAAGGGCACACTCCACCCGCCTATGTCACTGTCGCCCGGCGCATTCCCATCCTGTTTGCCCCGGAAGAAATTGCCCGCCGCCGCCTGTCAAATGGTAAACACCTGCACCGGCTGAAGCCGCGACCGGGCTACATCCGGGCTAACCACGCGCTCGACGTTGTCCAGATCGATCACACGCCGGCAGACATCCAATTTGTCGAGGTGATTGATGACTACGGTGTTTTCGTTGGTCGTCCCTATCTGACCATCGCTGCAGATGTGGCCACGAGCGCGATCATCGGCTTCTGCCTGACCCTCGAGCGGCCGTCACGACTGTCTGTCGCGCTTTGTCTGGCGCACGCGATGTGCTGCAAGATTGACTGGCTGGCAGAACGCGGTATCGATCATGCTTGGCCGATGCACGGTCGCCCGAAGCAAATCGTCGTCGATTCCGCCAAGGAGTTCCAGAGCAGCACCTTCAGCAGAGGATGCGCGGACTATGGCATTTCCATTCGCATGCGGAACAAGGGCACCGTGCATCGGGGCGGAGTCGTCGAACGCCTGCTGGGGAAAGTGAACACGGCGCTACGCGCCTTGCCGGGCAAGACGGGGCGTTCCATCGCGGATCGGGGCGACTATGCCTCGGAAGCGCGGGCACGGCTCAGCTTCGCGGATCTTGAACGCTGCATCGCGCTCGCGATCATCGACCACAACCTGAGCCAGAATGCGCGCAAGCTGACCGTTCCGGCGAAAGAGTGGGAAGATCGGTTCCAGCCGAAAGACCAGCCGATCGATGCACCTGTCGATGTGCTGCTAAATTTCCTGCCGCGCAAGACGCGAAAAATTTCACCTCAGGGCATCAGTCTCTTCGCAATCGACTATTTCGAGCCTTGGCTTGGCCCGCTGGTTGCGCGCCGTGACCGGCTGGAGCCGCTGGATCTGTGCTATGATCCTCGCGACATCAGCCATGTCTACGTCAAGGATCCGGATACCCAGGCTTGGCGGCCGGTCAGGCGACGGGACGGACTGGCCGAGCCGATCACGCTCTGGCAGCACCAGGCGGATCGACAGCGGCGGCGCGAAATCCAGCGGCGCCCTGTGCAGGAGGCGTCAGCCATCCGACGCGAAATCGCCGCAACTGTTGCCGCCGCCAAAACCCCCAAAAGCAGGTTGAAGGAGATGACCCGCGCCCGGCATGCCACCGAGGCAAAGAAGCCTTATGCCGACTTCGCCGCGCCTTCCGTCCCGACCCAAGAAAAGCTCGATCCGGATCGTCCGCGGCGGGTCTTCCCGGTCGAGGATTGGTAAGGTGCCGGACCACCTCATGTCCGCCACCGTCCCACTCTTGCAGGCCGATGACGCAGTGCGGATCGCCCATGTGCGCGCGCCGCGCTGGATCAGCCATCCGGCGGCCGGCGCGGCGCATGACGCGATGCGACTGCTGCTCGAGCGACCGCGATCCCTGCGCCCACGCGGTTTGCTGCTTGCCGGTCCCTACCACAACGGCAAGACCATGATCGCCGAACGCTTCGCCGTCGAACATCTGCGTGCCGCCGACCAACAAAAGGTGTGGGTGATCCAGACCCGGGAAGGTGCAGGGCTGTCGCATTTCTATGCCAGCATCCTGTCCGGATTGCGCGCGCCACAAGCCGCGGGCTGGCGCAGCCTGTCCCGCGCCGGCGATCAGGTCGATCATCTTCTGGAGCGCCTGAAGCCGCGCCTTTTGATATTCGACGAGTTCCACAGCGCGTTGCGCGGGCGGCGCCAGGATGTGAAGGCCATCTTCTCGTTCTTGCGGCGGATCGCACGAGTGCATGACATCTCACCCGTTCTTGTCGGCGAAATCGCGATCTACGATGCGGTGCATGACACGGACGAAATGGGCTCACGTTTTGATACGATCCCCATTCCACGATGGGCGTATGACGAGGAGTTCGCGACGCTTCTCGACAGCCTGGAAGCCAGTCTGCCGCTCGCCGATGCCTCCGATCTGTCGCGCGAACCCTTGGCAAAGATCATCCACGATCTGTCGGAGGGGCTGATCGGCGAGGTTGTCGAGATCGTCACCCGGGCAGCAGTTGCGGCCATCTCGCGCGGTGAGGACCGGATTACGGGCGCAACCCTGTCGGACCTTGGCTATGTGCCTCTCTCGAGGCGCCGCAATTCCACTTTGCGTCACGAGATGACATGAGGTTTGTGCCGACCGAGATCTCCATCATGCCTGCAGAGCGGTATGCAAGTGCGGCGGGAAGCCGTTGGCCGATGGGCATTATGCCCGCACCTGGTGAACTTCTGTCGAGTTGGCTGCACCGTCTCGCTTACGCCAACGGCGTACCTCCGCGCTATTTTGGTGCGCTTCTCGGAGCGCCGGGTGAGAACTGGTCGGCACGGCTTGATCGGGCGTTGCCCGATCGCATCCTGCGGCTTTTGGGGGAGCATACCCACATACCCTTGGAAGACATCGCGGCTCTGACCGTTGCTCCCGACCCTTTGGCCGTGCTGCGTTTGCCCCTGCGGCCAGGGTCTCAGCAGACCTGCGCACCCGGGAGGCAGGTTACCTGGCTGCAGTTCTGTCCCGCTTGTCTGGCGGAAGACGAAACGCCCTATTTTCGCCGAGGCTGGAGCCTGGCGACACGCGTTTCTTGCTTTCGTCACGGTTGTCGGCTTCGAGACAGGTGCCCGTCCTGCGGACAAGGATTGGCTCCGTTCGGCCAGAAGCGTCTTGTGCCGCATCAGATCTGCGCCTGGTGCGGCGCGGCCCTCTGCAAACGCACCCGTCCTGCCACCAATGGGATTCGGCGTCTTGAGCGCCTGATCGACGATCTGCTTTGTCTACAGGCAGCAGGGCATCGAATAGCAGAGGGGCGATCACTCCCGGACCTTCTTGGATCAGCCTGCTTTCAATTTGGCAAACAGCGTGTATCCATTGCGCGCCTCCCCCATCGGGATCGCTATCATCTGTTCCGGCAATTGACGGAAGGGCGGTCGACGCCTTTCGGAACGCGAAGAAGTCCCGCGATCTCTTATTGGAAACGCGTCGCTCAGACTGCGCCAGCCTGGCGCGGACTGGTCACATCATTCAGCGATGCCGTCCTGCCTCGGCCAAAAGCTGGGCCTTGCCCCACCACCGCTGGCCCGTATTTGGCAGATCTCATTCAAGCGGCCGCGCGGCTCCATCAGAAGCGGCAAGCGTTTTGAGGGTCAGAGGCGGGTTTCAGGGGCGCGCGGCCAGCCCGGCGTCATTCAGCTGTTCAGCGTCTGGCAGGTCGCGCAAGCTCTCCATCCCGAAGGCCGCAAGGAACGCGTCTGTGGTCACAAAGGTATAGGGGGCACCACGACGCGGCGCGCGTGGGCCAGTCCCAATAAGACCGTGTGCATGCAGCCGCCCGATCAGGTCCCGGCTGATCTCTTTGCCAAAGACATCCTTCAGCCCGTCGCGGGTGATCGGCTGGTGGTAGGCGATGGCCGCCAAAATCGCCACGTCGAAGTCGTTCAGGTCAAGCAACTGGTCCCCGACGTCCGCAGCGGCGCGGATCGCAGGCGCGTAGGCGGGTCGCGTCCGGAACATCCACCCCCCTGCGACCATGGCAATCTCGAACGCCCGCCCTTCCAGATCGGCGGCCAAGTCCTCTACCAGCAGATCGACCGAGGCCCCCTGCCCCACCACACGCGCCAGGTCTTCGCGCGGCACAGGTGAGGCGGAGGCAAAAAGTACAGCCTCGATCCGACGCATCCATTCGCGCCAACGCAGTTCGGCTGGCAGGTCGGTCAGCTCCCGATCCAGTTCCGGCTCGGATCGATCCCTAGCGCGGTTCTTGCTCATACTTACACCCCGTAAAGGCGGAAGGTGTCGCGTCCGGTCATCTCACGGATTGCACCTAGGTCGACCAGCCGGTCGCAGAGCCTCCGCGCTGCGCGATCTGGTAGGGGCAAGGCCGAAGGCGCGATCACATCGCGGGTCAGAAACATCTCGACCGCGTCGCCGGCCCCCTTTGCCCGCAGCTTTGGTGCGACGGCTTTCAGATGTGCGGCGCGCCGCGTCAGATCAGCGGCGACGCGCATGGTCTCGATCGCCGATGTGACGACCGCGCGATAAAAGGCCAAGCGAAGGTCTTCCCCGCGCTTGCGCAGGTCAGCACGTTTTAAACTCGTGGCCAGCAGCGGCACGACATGATCCCACCCAAGCGCCTCGGCGAGGGCGGCGTCCGCGAGGATCAACGCCGGGACTTCGGCACGGGGTGCCTCGGTCAGCGTTGCCTCCAGTACCATCGCGGCGCGGCTCACCGGCGCCCCACTCCCCGCATCAAACCACTCGGCAATCTGGCGCGGGTCGAGGCTCGGCAAGGCCCGCCCCAGAGCCTTGACCGACACCGGTCGTTCAGCGGCGCGACGCCAAGATAGATATGTCTCCCCTGCTGGGCCGGGCAGGTCGCCGGGGCGCAAGAGATGTACGGCGTCGCGCAATTCTCCTACCCTCTCAGGTCGCCCGGAAAACGCAACACAAGCCTCAGCCGCGCGCAGGGCCAGCCGCTCCCGCAACAAGGCGTGGGGGACATCGTCTCGCGCAAACAAAAGATGCAGGTGAGCAAGCGCTGCGCCCGACAAAAACGCAACATCTTCAAGGTTTTCAACCCGTGCCGAGGTGACCCAGGCGGGCACCCGAGGTAGCGTGTCTAGGTCGTCGCAGTGGTCGTGCCGAGCAAATGTCATGCTTGAAGCCTACATCGTCACGGCGCTTTCTGCCAGTTAATAGCGTATAAACCGCCTCACTCTATCTGCTGCATTCATGTCCGATAAGTTTGCGTTATCGGACGCAAAAAGATATGCTCAACGACATGTCAGTGTCGTTTTAGTTTCATGGGTGGATTCGGCCGAAATCGCCTCTCTCGTCGAGGAAATTTCCATTTAATCGGTGGACCGGCCTCTTGCTCAATCTG
>NZ_JBEPPX010000024.1:0-58356 GCF_040547535.1 Roseovarius sp. MBR-78 | reverse complement strand
GCGCATCTGTTCACTATTCTTGAAACGATTGTCATGTGCCGCCAACTCTTCGACATGCGCGACCAAGCTGGATAACCGCAACTTGGGAGCCTCAATGACCCCCAGAACCGCAGATGCCACACTCTCATCCGGCGCACCGCCGACGCGGCGCGATGCCTCCACCCGTTGCAAGATCTCCTCCAACGGCGCCTGCTTCACCTGATCGATTGCAAGAAACTGAAACCCACGGATCGAAGCCAATTGCTGCGCCGCCCGAAACCTTTCGGCAGCGTCGCCATCCCGACCAGCCAGCCGGGCCTCCCAAGCTTCGATATAATTGAGCCACACGCCCGCAGATTTTTGAACCGCGACGCTGTAAGAGTCGGTCTTAAGGCTATCCCAAATTACACTTCGTTCCTCAACTGACGCAAATCGCGTCGGAACTCGCCGCTTCAGATACCACGTCTTTCCGCGCAGGACAGGTTTTGACATCCTGGCTTTCTCCAGCATATAGCTTTTTGAAGCATAATGTGGTGCAAAAAAGGGTAGCAAAACAAGGGCGAGAGGTCAGCGTACGCTAACCACATCAATCTAAGCGGTTGCTTTTAAAATGTATTAAAAAATTATCCACAAATTGTTGTGGCGGAGAGACAGGGATTCGAACCCTGGAGACGGTTCCCCGCCTACACACTTTCCAGGCGTGCGCCTTCGACCACTCGGCCACCTCTCCGTAGCCGCTTTTTAGACGCAGGCGGGCGGGGTTGGCAAGGGGGCGGTGAGTGCTTAGCAGGCCGCTGAAAAAGGTTTTTGAGCAGTATTTTTCGTCGACCTCGTCGATGCTGGAGCGAGCGCTTTCCCTCAGCTCAACGAGAGCGCTCAAAAAAACCTGCCCATTTTGGCGCAAGCGTATCGACGGCGGACTTTTTCAGCAGCCTGTTAGAGGCTGGCAAATACCGCCCCGTTCGAGGAGGTCTGCGCGCCATGATTATCAACGTGGTATTGGCCGCATTTGCCGAATGCTGCCATATTCATCGAAAATCATCTGCGCTAGACTATGGCTCGTCACCACTCCTGGAGGCGCCGGAATGCCGCAGCAAGACAAGATCAGGTTCCTGCTCAACGACCGCGAGATCGCGGTGCCGGATGTCGGCGCGGGGCGCATGCTTCTGGATTTCCTGCGGATCGAGCCGCGCCTGACCGGCACCAAGGAAGGCTGTGCCGAGGGCGATTGCGGGGCCTGCACGGTGCTGGTCGGACGGCTGGAGGGCGGCACGCTGCGCTATGAGCCGGTCAATGCCTGCATCCGGTTTCTGGCCTCGGTGGATGGCTGTCACGTCGTCACGGTCGAGCATCTGGCGGGCAGCGATGGCGCGCTCAATCCGGTGCAGCGCGCGATGGTCGCAGAGCACGGCAGCCAATGCGGCTTTTGCACGCCGGGGATCGTGATGGCGCTTTACGCGCTGTGGATGGAAAACCCGGAGCCGGACGAGGCGCAGATCGAGACCGCGCTTCAGGGCAATCTCTGCCGCTGCACCGGCTATGCGCCGATCATCCGCGCGGCGCAGGCCGCAAGCCGCTATGGCCCCCCCGCCGCCGATCGGCTGAGCCGCGACCGCGCGCGCGTGACGGCGGCGCTCCTGGCGCTGCGCGACGGCGCGCGGGTGGTGACGGGGCCAGAGGAGGATCGCGCGATCCTGCCCGCCGATCCGGAGGATTTCGCCCAACTCTATGCCGACACGCCCAATGCCGCCATCGTCGCCGGGGCCACGGATGTGGGGCTTTGGGTGACGAAATTCCTGCGCCCCATCGGCCCGGTGATTTTCATAGGGCATCTTGACGAATTGAAACGCATCGCCGTGGGTGACAGTGATACCGTGATCGGTGCCGGGGTGAGCTATAGCGATCTCTCGCCAGTCATTGCCGCGCATTTCCCGAGCCTTGCCGAATATTGGCACCGTATCGCCGGGTGGCAGGTGCGCAACGCGGGCACCATCGGCGGCAATATCGCCAATGGCTCGCCGATCGGCGATACACCTCCCCCGCCTTGCCCCCGGCCAGATCGTGGCGGCCTACAAGGTCGCCAAGCGCTGCGACGAGGATATTTCCTCGGTGGCGGTGGGGATTTCGGTGGGCGTCATGAGGGGCGGATCACTGCCTGCCGCATCGCCTATGGCGGCATGGCCGCGACGCCCAGACGCGCCGCCCGCGCCGAGGCGGTGCTCAGCGGGCAACCCTGGGGCCAGGCCGCGTTGCCCGATGATTTCACCCCGCTCAGTGATATGCGCGCCTCGACCGGCTACCGGATGCGGGTGGCGCAGAACCTGTTGCTGCGGTTCTATCTGGAGCAAGAGCAGGGGGCCGTGGCCCGGCTGAGCGCCTGAGGAGAGACGCCATGAAGGATGAGAGCACAGCCCAGAGCCCGCTGCATCAGCCGCTCACCCATGACAGCGCCGCCAGGCATGTCACGGGCCGCGCCATCTATACCGACGATATCCCCGAGCCTGCGGGCACGCTCCACGCGTGGCTGGGCTGCGCGACAGAGACCCATGCGCATAAGGTGCCCAACACCTTGGCCACCGCCGCCTCAAGCGGGTCAGACCTCAACGGTATGGCCGCCCTCGACGCCGCGGAGCAGATCACGGCGCGGCTGGTCGATTTCGCCGCCGGACACTGGCAGGTCGCGCCCGAGGCGGTGCATTTCACGCATCTTGGCGTGCAGGTGGGGGCCGAGGTGGTCGCCTTAGCCGAGATCGTGCGCGCCGCCTATATGGCGCGGGTGCATCTGTCGGCGGCGGGCAGCGCCTTTGTCATCCTCAGCCACGATCACGCGCTCGATTTCCTGCTGGTCGCGCAGGGGCTGGCGCGCGGCGATGCGGCCTATATCGGCATGATCGGCTCTGCCACCAAGCGCGCGCGCCTCGCGCGCTGGTGCCGCGATCACCGCAACGGGCTGGATATCGCGGCGCTGACCTGCCCGATCGGGGCCGCCACCCTGGGTGACAAGCGCCCCGAGGTGATGGCCGCGCTCACGCATCGCGCGACCCGCGCCACGATCTGCCGGGCCACGACATGACGGGGCACATTCTTCGCGGTCGCCTCCTGACCTTTCACGCTGAGCCGCAGGGGCCTGAGGATAGCGGCGCCTACAGCTATATCGAGGATGGCGCACTCGTCATCGCGGGCGGGATGATCCGCGCGGCGGGGGCCTATGCCGATATCGCCGCCAAGGCCCCCGGCCTGCCGGTAACGGATCATCGCCCGCATCTGATGATGGCAGGCTTCATCGACCCTCATATCCATTTCCCGCAGGTACAGGTGATCGCGTCCTGGGGCGCGCAGCTTCTTGACTGGCTGAATACCTATACCTTCCCCGAGGAAACGCGCTTTGCCGATCCCGCACACGCCGCGCGCATGGCGGCGCTGTTTCTGGGTCAGTTGACGGCGCATGGCACCACCACCGCCGTGGCCTATGCCTCGGTGCACCCCGCCTCTGCCGAGGCGCTCTTTGCCGAGGCCGCGCGCCGCGACATGCGGATGATCGCGGGCAAGGTGATGATGGATCGCAACGCGCCGGATGGCCTGCGCGACACCGCGCAGACGGGCTATGACGACAGCAAGGCGCTGATTGCCCGCTGGCATGGCAAGGGCCGCGCGCTCTATGCGATCACGCCGCGCTTTGCCATCACCTCGACGCCCGAACAGCTTGAGATGGCGGGCGCTTTGGTGGCCGAGCATCCCGATTGCTACCTGCAAACGCACCTGTCGGAAAACCACGACGAGATCGCCCTCACCGCGCGCCTTTACCCCGATGCGCCGGATTATCTGGGCGTGTATGAGCGGTATGGCCTGTTGTCGCCGCGCGCGCTGATGGGGCATTGCCTGCACCTCTCGCCCCGAGAGATCGGCGTGATGGCAGAGACCGGGGCGCGGGCGGTGTTCTGCCCCACCTCGAACCTGTTCCTTGGCAGCGGGTTGTTCGACGATGCCGGTCTGCGCGCGCGCGGGACCGTCAACGCCATTGCCACCGATGTCGGCGGCGGCACCAGCTATTCGATGCTGCAAACGCTCAATGAGGGCTACAAGCTGCTTCAGCTTCAGGGGCAGCGCCTGCACCCGCTGCGCGCCTTTCACTGGATCACGCGGGGCAACGCGGTGGCGTTGGGGCTGGAGGATCGTATCGGCACGCTGGTGGCGGGGAGCGAGGCGGATATCGTCGTGCTCGACGCGCGCGCCACGCCCGCGATGGGGCTGCGGATGGAGCGCGCCGAGACGCTGCCGGAAGAGCTGTTCATCCTTCAGATCATGGGTGACGATCGCGCCGTGGTGCAGACCTACGTGGCCGGGGTGCCGCAGAAATCCGTCGTGGTTTCGACGACATAAGGTTCCTTTAGCCAGTGTTCTTCGAGACTGGCCCCGCCGCTGATCCGGTCCACCACCACGAATTGCCCCGCCCTTTCAAGCGGGGCCAGCATCTCGTGCCAGACCCCGCGCATCAGACAAGACCTCTGCGTGACGAGCTGGTTTTCTGCTGCAACGCGGATTTGCCGATCGCTTTCGCCCTGCTGTCTTTTCAGTGGAGCAATAAGGGTGTTGGCTTGGTTTATGCGATTGCCGGGGGTGAAGGGCGGCTCTGTTGCACAAATCCCGTGAGGGATTCATCTCGTTAATCCAGTGTGAAGGTGCTGTTCGGCATGGCCCTCCGTCAGACGACGGGGTTTGTCGAGAGCCTCCTGCGGTTGACCGGTCGGGACTGGGCGGTGCCCAATTTCAGCACCCTCAGCCACCGTCAGAGTGAGATGGGACCGTGGCCGCAGTGCGGCCGCGTAAGCCCATCGAACGGTGAAGGTCAACATCCCCTATCGCGGATCACAAGGCCCTCTGCACCTGCTGATCGACAGCACAGGCATCAAGGTCGAGGGCGAGGGTGAATGGACCAAATCCCAGTTACACAGAAGATCGGACACTCTCGGAACCTCGGCTATCAGATGTTTTGTGCAACAGAACCGATCGAGAACCGACTGCGCGCCAATATCCGCGCCTCCTTCAACCCGGCGCGGTTCAGCATGCTATACGTGGCCTGCGCCAAGGTGGGTTGTGCGCGGATTTCACGCGCGGGCTGCGTGACAAGGGCGAACCGGGCAAGGCCATCACCATCCTGCGCGACCAAATCCCCTTCACGGCCCCCTCATGACAACATAGGTGCCTTCGCGCGGCACCATCAACATCAGCAACAGGCCAACTCGCGGTGCCTGCCTTGCCCGTGCCCCTTTTGACAGCCGCAGACGACGGGCGCATAAGGAGGGCCAATGACCACATTTGCCCCGGAGTCCCCCATGACCACGCCGCTGTTCGACATTCCCGCCCCGCCGCTTGTGCCCGTCGAGGGCACGGCGCGCGGCTATCCGGTTCGGCGCATCTTTTGCGTCGGGCGCAACTATGCCGCGCACGCCGCCGAGATGGGCAACGAGGTGGACCGCGAGGCGCCGTTCTATTTCACCAAATCGGCCCATGCGCTGTGCCTGTCGGGGGCGACGATCCCCTACCCGCCGGGCACCGAGGACTGTCATCACGAGATGGAATTCGTGGTGGCGCTGGGCGCGCCCGCCTTCCGGGTGCGCGAGGCCGAGGCGATGGCGGCGGTCTGGGGCTATGGCTGCGGCATTGATCTCACGCGCCGCGACCTGCAGGGCCAGGCCAAGGACAAGCGGCGGCCCTGGGATCTCGGCAAGGATTTCGAAGATTCGGCCATTATCGGCGCGCTGACGCCCAGGGCGGCCTTTGGCGAGATTGGCGATCAGGCGATCCGGCTGGCGGTGGACGGGCGCGCGGCGCAGGCGGCGCGGCTGTCGGAGATGGTCTGGTCGGTGCCCGAGATCATCGCGCATCTGTCGCGGTTCTATCACCTCGGCGCGGGCGACCTCATTTATACTGGCACGCCTGCGGGGGTGGGGCCGGTGGCACCGGGCAATGTGCTGGAGGGCGAGGTTGACGGGCTGTCACCGCTGCGCGTGACCATCGGCGCGGGGGCCTGACGACATGGTGCTGGCGCAGGTGCCGGTGACGCTTTTCACGGTGGTGATGGGGCTGTGTGGCTTCACGCTGGCGTTGCGCGCGGGCGAGGCGGCGGCGGGGCTGGCGCATCTGGCCTCGGGGGCTGCGCATGTGCTCACGCTGGCGGTGTTTGCGGGCGTGGCGCTGGCCTATCTGGCCAAGGTGCTGCGCCATCCGCAGGCGGTGGCCGAGGAATGGCGGCACCCGGTGAGCCTTGCCTTCTTTCCGGCGATCTCGATCTCGCTTGTGCTGTTCTCGCTGGTGATGCTGGAGGTGATGCCGGGGGTCGCGCGGGGGCTGTTCATGGTGGCGGTGCCGATGCAGCTTGTGCTGACGCTGGCGGTGGTCTCGGGCTGGATCGGCAGCCGCGCGTTCGAGCATGGCCACCTGACGCCGGCCTGGTTCATCCCTGCCGTGGGCAACGTGATCGTGGCCATTGCGGGGGTGCCGCTGGGATTTGTCGAGCTGGGCTGGTTCTTTGCCTCGGTGGGGCTGATCTTCTGGGTGGTGTTGCTGGCGCTGGTGATGAACCGGCTGATTTTCCACGACCCGCTGCCCGAGCGGTTGCAGCCGACGCTGGTGATCCTGGTTGCGCCCCCGTCGGTGGGATACCTCGCCTGGGTGGCGCTGGTCGGCGATGTCGATGCCTTTGCGCGGGTGCTGCTCAACATCGCCTATCTGTTCGTGCTGATCGTGGCGGTGCAGGTGCCGCGCCTTGCGGCGCTGCCGTTTTCGCTGTCGCATTGGGCGCTGAGCTTTCCGCTGGCGGCGGTGACGGTGGCGAGTTTCGCCCATGCTGCGGCCCTTGGGTCGGCGGGGCACGCGGTGATCGGCTTTGGCCTGCTGGCGGTGCTGGTGGCGATCATCGCGGGGCTGATCTGGCGCACGGGCCGCGCGCTGGCATTGGGGCACCTGTTCGCGGGATGAGCGCGCGGCGCGCGCGCTCTGGACAGGCCCCGGCGGCGGTGGTTTGATCCGGTCCAAGCCGAAATATCTGCCGGAGTGCCCGATGAAAGACGACACTTTCCTGCGCGAGATGAATGGACGCCACCTGTGGCAGGCGATGGGCCATCCCGGCGAGGCGGAAATCGACGTGATCCTTGCCGCGCTCGATGCCGGTTATTGGGCGGTCTGAGCGGGTGAGGCACCCTTTTCTGACGGCGGGCGCGCTTTGGGTCGCATGGGCCGGGCGCGCGCAGGCCCATGCCAGCGAGCAGGGGTTCGTGCTGCTGTTGCCGACCGATGCCTATATCGCGGCGGGCGGGGCCACGGTGGCGCTGACGGTGCTGATGCTGGCGGTGCTGCCGGGGCGGGTGGCGCTGGCGGCGTTTCGCCCGGTGTCGCTCTGGCGCGGCACGGCGCGGCGCGGGGTGGCGGGCCGCCTGCTGGCGGTGCCGGTGCTTGGCTGGCTGATCTGGCAGGGCTGGGCAGGGTCGCGCGATCCGTTGGGCAATCCGCTGTCGCTGGGCCTTTGGGTGGTGATGTGGATGGCGCTGGTGAGCGCGCAGGGGATCGTGGGCGATATCTGGGCGCGGATCAACCCGTTTGCGGGGGCGGCGCTGGTGCTGGCGCGCCTGCGGCGGGCGCTGCTGCATTATCCCGTGTGGCTGGGGCATTGGCCGGGGGTGGCGGGGCTGCTGGCCTTTGCCGGGTTCCTGCTGGCCGATCCCGCCCCCGCCGATCCGGCGCGGCTGGCGCTGGTGGTGGCGGGCTATGCGCTCGTGATGCTGGGCGGCGTGGCGCTTTTCGGGGCGCGATGGCTGCTGCGGGGCGAGGTGCTGACGCTGCTGATGCGGGCCTATGCGCGGATGGCACCCTTGGGGCACAAGGGCGGGCGGCGCGTGCTGGGCCTGCCGGGATGGCGGATCACGCAAGACGGGCCGGCCGCGACGGGGCAGGCGGTGTTCGTGCTCATCCTGCTGGGCAGCGGCAGTTTCGACGGGCTGAACGAGACCTTTCTTTGGCTCGATCTGCTGGCGATCAACCCGCTGGAATTTCCCGGCCGCTCGGCGGTGATCGGGCCCAATCTTGTGGGGCTGGTGGCGGTGAATGCCATGCTGCTGGCGGTGTTTTGCGGCGCGCTGTGGCTGGGCGCGCGGCTGGCCGGGGAACGGGCGGCGCTGCGGGGGCTGCTCTGCCGGTTTGCGCCGACGCTGCTGCCCATCGCGCTCGGCTATCATATCGCGCATTACCTGCCCTCGCTGCTTATGGACGGGCAATATGTCTGGGCCGGGATCGCCCGCGCGCTGCATCTGGGCGAGGTGCATGTCACCGCGGGCTTTCTCAATAGCCCCGGCCCGGTGCGTGCGATCTGGCTTGCGCAGGCGGGGGCGGTGGTGGCGGGGCATGTGATCGCGCTGATGCTGGCCCATGCCATCGCCCTGCGCGGCGGGGCCGGGGCGTGGCGCGCAACGCTGGCACAGGCCCCGCTGGCGGCGTTCATGCTGGCCTATACGGTGTTTGGCCTGTGGCTTCTGGCCACGCCACGCGGGGTGTGAGGGCCAAGAGGGTAGACAAAGGGGGGGTGTTTGCGCATGTTGCGCGCGCGGCAACCATGCCGCGTGTGCATAATCCCCAGAGCGGAGTTCCGCCCATGACCGTCAAGACCCCCCTCACCCCCACGCGGCGCGGTGCGCTGCGCACGCTGGCCGCCGGGGCCGCCGCCGCGAGCCTGCCGATGTGGGCGCGCTACAGTCATGCGCAGAGTGCCGCGCCGATCCGTATCGGGTTTCAGCAGCACCGCACCGGCATCGGTGCCGCCTATGGGCGCTGGTACGGGCGGGCGACCGAGGCGGCGGTGCGGCTCATCAACGAGGGTGGCGGCATCAACGGGCGGCCCGTTGAGATCGTGGCCGAGGATGATGGCACCGATCCCAAGCGCGGGGCCGAGGTGGTCGAGAAATTCGCCAACCAGCACGGGGTGGATGTTGGGTTTGGCACGCTCTTCAGCCATGTGGTGATGGGCTCTGCCCCGCGCGCGGGCGAATTGAAGCTGCCCTATTTCGTGGTCTCGGAGGGCACGCATGTCTCCTCGGGCAAGCTCAACCGCTATACATTGCAGCCCGGCATTACCGATGTGAAGAGCCAGGTCATCTCGATGGCCCCGTTCATGACCGAAACCCTTGGAAAGAAGGTCACGATGATCTTTCCCGATTACGGGTTCGGCTACGATCACCGCGACGCGCTTGGCCCCGCGATCGAGGCGCAGGGCGGCGAGATTCTGGCAAAGATCGCGATTCCGCCGACCGAGACATCCTTTACCCGCTATTTCCCGCAGATCCCGCGCGACACCGAGGTGCTCTATCACGTCATGGTCGGCCCCGGCGTGCTGACCTTTGTCAAGGAGCTGGGCGAGTTCTTTGGCGGGCAGGGGCCGCAGCTTTTCGGCTTCATCGACAGTCTGGAGGCGGTGGCGATGGACAGCCCCGGCCTTGAATTCCTCGAAGGGAGCCATTTCTGGGAGGGCATGTGCCGCCACGCGCAACCCGATCAAAGCGCGCATGAGACCGCCTATCGCGCGGCGGTGGGCGTGGATGCGCGCGGCGCATCGGTGAATGATCCGGCGGATGTGGCGACCTATGGCCATATGTTCGGCTGCTGGGAGACGCTGCATATCATCAAGGCGGGGATGGAGGCGGCGGGCTATGCCGGGCCGCAGCACCGTGCCTCCCTGATCGAGGCGGTGGAGGCGATGGAGGACATTCCCGAAAGCGCCGGGCATCCGCAGGGTGCCAAGCGCTTCAACGGGCGCACGCACCAGGTGTTCGGCCACCAGAATATCAGCCGGGTGGAGGGCGGGCAGCTCAAACGCGTGCATCGCACCTCGATCGAGGATACACTCTACCCCGATATGGTGGATTATACCCAACAGCCGTTCTGAGGAGGGCCAGCCGTGACGCTGACGCGCAGGCAGATGGTGCAGGGGCTGGCGCTTCTGGCGCTGGCGGGCTGCGGTGCGCCGCCGCCGCCCGGCCAGCCGGACGAGGTGTCGCGGCTGGCCTCTGCCATCGCGGCGCTCGGGCCAGAGGTGGACCGCGAGGAGGCGCAGCGCGCGGCGCGCATCAGCTACGCGCACACGCACCGGCTGGCGCTGCAATACCAGATCACCGATCCGCCGATCCTCCACAACACCAAGGTCAATATGGGGCTGAAGCCGCGCGGCCTGTGCTGGCACTGGGCGCGCGACATGGAGGACCGGCTCAAAGAAGAGCGGTTCAAGACGCTTGATCTGCACCGCGCCGTGGCCAATGCCGACAACGCCTTTCGGCTGGAGCATTCCACCGCCGTGATAAGCGCGCGCGGCGCAAGCTATGAGGACGGCATCGCGCTCGATCCGTGGCGCAAGGGCGGGCGGCTGACATGGGTGCCGGTGCGCGAGGACAAAGCCTATAACTGGGAGCCGCGCAACGAGGTGGTGGCGCGCGCGCTGGAGCGCAAGCACGGGCAGATCGTGACGCTGACCGCGGATCAGCGCATCCTCATGGGCGGGGTGGAGTTCGTGCCGGAATGAGCCGCGCCCGCATGACCGGGGCGCGGCGCTGATGGAGTTCGGCCCCCACCTGATGCTCGCGCTCATCGAAGGGGCGGTGACGGCGGCGGTGCTGGCGCTGACCGCGTCGGGGCTGAGCCTTGTCTTTGGCGTGATGCGGGTGGTCAACATCGCGCATGGGGCGTTTTTCATGCTGGGCGCGGTGCTGGCCTGGTGGATCGCGCAGGCCGTCGGCGGGCATCCGGCCTGGGGCTTTGGCGCGGCGCTGATCGCCGCGCCGCTGATGGTGGGGGCGCTGGCGGCCGCAGCGGATGCGGCGGTGCTGCGGCGGCTGGCGCATGATCCCGAGCGCACCATCGTGGCCACGATCGGGCTGCTTTACATCATCGAGCAGGTCACGCTGATGACCTATGGCCCCGAGGCGAGGCCCGTGGTCGCGCCGTTCAATGCGCGCATCGCGCTGCCGTGGCTTGAGCGGGGGACCGAGGGCTGGGCGGTGATCTGGCCCTGGGGGTTCGGCACCACCACCTACAAGCTCGCCGTGATCGGCGCGGCGATGGCGATGGTGGCGGGGCTGTGGCTGTTTCTGGCGCGCACGCGGGCGGGGCTGGTGCTGCGCGCGACGCAGGCCGACCGCGAGATGGCCACCGCCTTCGGCATCCCGGTGGCCCGTGTTTATGCGCTCACCTTCGGGCTGGGCGCGGGGCTGGCGGCGCTGGCGGCGGTGCTGATCGTGCCGATCCGGCAGGCGCATTACCTGATGGGGGGCGATCCGTTGCTGCTGTCCTTCGTGGTGGTCATCATCGGCGGGCTTGGCAGCTTGCCCGGCACGCTTCTGGCCGCCGTGCTGATCGGGCTGTCGGACGGGATCATCTCGGTCTTCTTCTCGCCGACGCTGGCCAAGATCGTTGCCACGCTGATGGTGGCGCTGGTGCTGGTGTTTCGCCCGCAGGGCCTCTTTGGGTCGCGGCCGGCATGAGGGCGCTGGCGCTGCATCTGGCCCTCTTGGCGGGGCTGTTGGCGCTGCATTTCGTGCTGCCCGCCTATCACCACGGCAATCTCGCGCGGGTGATGGTGCTGGCAAGCTATGCCATCGGCTATAACCTCATGTTCGGCTATACCGGGTTGCTGAGCCTTGGCCATGCGCTGTTTTTTGCCGCAGGCATGTATGGCGCGGGGCTCATGGTGCAGCATGGCGGGCTGGGCGCGGGGGCGGCGTTTGTCGTCGGCGTGGTTGTGGCGGCAGGCGTGGCGGCGGCGCTGGCGCTTCTGGCGCTGCGCACCGTTGGCGTGGGCTTCATGATCGTGACGCTGATGTTCGCGCAGGCGGGCTATCTCGGCATTCTCTATTTCAGCGAGATCACCGGGGGCGACGAGGGCTTCGTGCTGCCGCAGGCGGGGCGGATGCTGGGCGGCGTGGACCTGCGCGCGCCGGATGCGCGCTATCTCGCGGCGCTGGCGCTGTTTTCCGCCTGCCTTCTCTCAAGCCTCGCGCTGGTGCGCGCGCCCTTTGGCCGGGTGCTGGTGGCGATCCGCGAGAACGAGGAGCGGGTGCGGATGCTGGGCTATGACACGCAGGCAACGAAGCGGGTGGCGATGGTGCTGTCGGGGGCGATCTCGGGCGCGGCGGGGGCGGGATATGCGATCCTCTTCGGCTATGTCGGCGCGAGTTTTGCCGAGGTGCAATATTCGATCCTGCCGCTTTTGTGGGTTCTGCTGGGCGGCGCGGGCACGGTGCTGGGGCCGTTCATCGGCGCGCTCTTCATGTTCTACCTGATCGACCTCGCCTCGGGGGTGACCAGCGCCTATATGCTGATCGCCGGTGTGGCGCTGGTGGTGCTCACGCTTTACGCGCCGCAGGGGATCATGGGCGAGGTGCGGCGCAGGCTCTGGCGGGGGCTGCCATGACGGCGCTGTTGCAGCTTCGCGGGCTGGGCCGCGATTTTGACGGGCTGCGCGCCGTCGATGCCGTCGATCTCGATCTTGCCGAGGGCGAGGTGCGCGCCCTGATCGGCCCCAATGGCGCGGGCAAGACCACGCTGGTGGGCATGATCGCCGGGCGCATCGCGCCCTCGCGCGGGCGGGTGATCTTCGAGGGGCACGACATCACCCGCCTGCCAGCGCATCGGCGGATGCGGCTCGGGATGGCCTATACGTTCCAGATCACATCCGTTTTCGCGAGGCTTTCGGTGGCCGAGAACGTGGCGCTGGCGGCGCGGCGGCGGGTGCGCGGCGCGGCGCTGGCAGAGGCGGTGGCGGCTGCGCTTGGCCGGGTCGGGCTGGGTGATCGTGCCGGGCAGGTGGCGGGCGATTTGGCCTATGGGCATCAGCGCCTGCTGGAGATCGCGATGGGCATCGCGCAGCGCCCGCGCCTTTTGATCCTCGACGAGCCGACGCAGGGCCTTGCCGAGGGGGAGATCGAGGGCTTTGCCCGGCTGGTGCGCGATCTGGCAGGCGAGGTGACGATCCTGCTCATCGAGCACAACATGGATGTGGTGATGGCGCTGGCAGAGCGGATCACGGTGATGGAGGCGGGCCGCGTTCTGGCCGAGGGCACGCCTGCCGAGATCCACGCCAATCGGGCGGTGCAGGCGGCCTATCTGGGAGGCGCGGGCGATGCTGCGGCTGGATGAGGTGCAGGCGGGATATGGCCGGGTGACGGTTCTGCACGGGGTGTCGCTGGTGCTGGAGGCGGGCGAAATCCTGTGCCTGATGGGGCGCAACGGTGCCGGCAAGACGACGCTCTTGCGTGCGATCATGGGGCTGGTGCCGGTGGGTGCGGGGGCGATCACGCTGAGGGGCTCGCGGCTCGACCGGCTGCCCGCACATGGGATGGCGGCGGCGGGGCTTGGCTATGTGCCGCAGGGGCGGCGGCTTTTTGCCGGGCTGAGCGTGGCGGAAAACCTCGGGATCGGGCTGATGGCCGGGGGCGGCGATGAGGCGCTGCGCGACGAGGTGCTGGGGCTGTTCCCGCGCCTTGCCGCGCGGCTCGGTCAGCGGGCCGAGACGCTGTCGGGCGGCGAGCAGCAGATGCTGGCGCTGGCGCGCGCGCTGTGCCTGCGGCCGCGCGTGCTGTTGCTCGACGAGCCGACCGAGGGCTTGCAGCCCTCGATGATCGCCGCGATCCGCGAGGTAGTGGCGGCCAAGCGCGCCGAGGGTGTGGCGGTGCTGCTGGTGGAGCAGCGGCTTGATGCGGTGCTGCCGGTGGCCGACCGGGTGGCCTTCATCGAGACCGGGCGCATGGGTCCGGTGATGGCGGCAGAGGCGCTGCGGGCCGATCGCAGCGTGGCTGATCGGTATCTGGGGGTGTGACCTCTCCCTGCGCGGAATCGAGGCGCGCCGTGGCGCGCCGCCTCCCGGCACGGCGATTTGGCTGCAACCTGCGAAAGTGTCAAAGGTTTTTCGGATTTGGCGCGATAAAGTGCTCCTAAACCAAGGTGAGATCGCCGCACCGCGGCCCGTCGAGCGCGGTACCCTACGCGCCCGGTATCACACGCGCGTGGCGGCGGCGCAGCAGCAGCGCGTCGCGCAGCCGTGCCTTCAGCCCGCGTGGCGGCAGCACCTCGCGATCCATCTCGAACACCGCGCCGCCCAGCATGGGCGCATCCCACAGCGCCAGCGCCGCCCCCCAGCGCGCCGAGACCTCGGGCGGCAGCCCGTCCTTGATTCCCATCCGCGTGGCCAGCATTCCCGGCATCCAGTCGATGATGGTGATGCCCGGAAACCGGTCGCCCAGATCGGCGACAAGCGCGTGGGTGAGGATGCGGCCCGCCCCCTTGCTCACCGAATAGGCCGAGGAGGCGGGCAGCGGGGCCATGTCGGCGAAGGTCGAGACGTTGAGGATGCGCCCCCGCCCCGTCTGCGTCATGGTGTCGAGCGCGGCGCGGGTGCAGGCCACCACGCCGCCAAGGTTGATCGCCACCGTTTCGGCAAAGCTCTCGCCGGCCTCGTCGAGGAAATCGCGGCGCGGGTAGACGGCGGCGTTGTTGATGAGCAGGCGCAACTCGCCCTCTTGGGCGATGCGGGCAAAGGCCGCGCGCACCGCGCCTGCATCGGCCACATCCGCCACCACCGGCATGATCCCTCCCGAGGCGGCCATCGCGGCGGTCTCTTCGACGCCTGCTTCCCCGCGCCCAAGCGCCGCCACGCAGCAGCCCCGCGCCGCCAGTTCCAGCGCCAGCGCGCGGCCAAGCCCGCCGCCCGCCCCCGTCACCACGGCGATCCCGTCTGTCATGCTCATCCCTGCTCCTTCATTTGCCGCGCGATCCCTTCGGCCACCCGCAGCGCGTTGGCGGCGATGGTCAGGCTGGGATTGACCCCCATCGAGCTGGGCATGACTGAGGCATCCGCCACAGAGAGGTTGTCAAACCCATGCGCCCGGCAGGCGGCATCGAGAACGCTTGTCGCCGGATCATGGCCCATGCGCAGCGTGCCGCAGGGATGGCCGAAATTCAACTCCGGCGCATGGCTCAGGAATAGCCTGCGATGCCCGCGCAGCCCTGTGCGAATGGCCCGGCGAAAGGCGCGGCGGCGGGCCAGCAATTCGGGGTGCAGCCGGTATTCGATGTCGATACTGTCGGGCGCTACGGCATCCCATGTCACGCGGTTCTCGGGATATCCGAGGTCTTCGAGCAGCCCGACAAAGACCTGCGCCCGCCCCAGCGCCTTCGCCGCCAGAGCGGCGGGCAGCCGCGTGAGGTGCCGCAAGGCGCGCAGGTTGCGCAGCGCCGAGCGGTCGAACATGCCGTTCAGGACATGCACGATCTCGCCATAGCCTGCGGCGATGCCCATTGCCTGCACCGTGCCGAAACGTTGCCCGTTCAGGTGGTAGAAATCGCGCAGGGAGATCGCCTTGGAGGGGCCGTCATCCTTGGTGCCGCGCGGTGGCCAGAGGGCGAATATCTCGTTGAGGTGGAACATCAGGTTGCGCCCCACCAGCCCGCTGCGATTGGCGCAGCCCTCGGGCCAGGCCTCGGATGCCGAGGCCAGCAGCAGGCGCGGCGAGCCAAGCGCGCCGCCTGCCAGCACGATGTGGCGTGCGCGCAAATCGAATGCCGCGCCGCCGCGCGCGACCTCGATATGGCTGATATGGCCGGCGGTACCGCAAAGCCGCCGCACCGTGCAGCCATCGAGCAGGGCGGCCCGCCCGGTGGCAAGCGCAGGCTCCACCCCGGCGGAGCGGCCATCCATCTTGCAGGGCCGGGGGCATTTGGTGCCGAGGCAGTCGTGGCACCCGTCAAGATAGCGGATTGCCGAATGCGCGCGGTAGGGGTGAAGCCCCGAGGCGCGCAGCGCCGCTATCAAGGCGCTGTCCACCGCCGAGAGCGGCGGCGGGGGGCGTAACGCGCACGGCTCGGGCGAGAGCGGATCGGGCTGCCCGCAGACATGCAGCAGGCGTTCGGCCTCGTCATACCAGCCGCGCATCGCGTCATATCCCACCGGCCAGCCGCCGGTGGGGTGGGGGCGGCCCTCGGTGGGCTCCAGATCGTGGCGCTCGGGCCGCTCCAGCGTGGCGGCATAGAACACCGACGAGCCGCCCACGCCCGCGCCGAGGGGGCCAAAGAACGTGGACGTGCGCCCGTCGATCCGCGCCCGGAGAGGCCCCGGCCAATAGCCGCGCACCTGCCGCGCCACCGGGTCGCCCATCTCGGGGTTGAGGCCCTGCCGCTCGGCGCGGTGGCCGCGTGGCCCTTTTTCGACGAAGAGCACGCTGAGGCCGCGCTCGGCCATCCTGCGCCCGGCGATCCCGCCGCCCATTCCCGCGCCGATCACGATCACGTCCCAGAGCGTGTTGCGGATGTCGTCGGTCATCGCGGTCATGGTGCCCCCCCGAAGACCGGGGCGAACAGGTCGGCCAGCGACCGCGCGCCCCGGTTGGTCAGGTGGTTGTTGTCGAAATAGAGCGCCTCGCCGCCCTGCATCACCGAACAGCGCGCCGCGTCACACAGGCGCGGCCAGGGGTCGATCACCGCGATCCTGCCTGCCTGTGCCAGTGCCCGGATCGGGGCCTCTGCCGGCGCGGCGCGCGCCTCTGCCTCGGCGCGGGGAACGGTAAGCACGCCCGCCCCAGGATCGCGGCCATGCACCAGCGCGCGCGCGATGTGGCGCGAGTCATACTCCGGCATCTCGGGCGGCTGGCGCAGGATGTGGATGCGCGGGATGTGGGCTGCGAGTTCCGCCACCGTCTGCCGCAACGCCTCGGCATAAAGCGCCTGCTGCGGCCCTTCGGGCAGGCCGCTTGCGGGCAGGGGGGCGAGGGTGATGCGGTTATGGGCATCGCGGCCCAGGCCGTGCCCTTGGGCATAATAGCGCCAGCGCCCCACCAGAAGCAGCGCCTCGATCCCCTCGACCCGTGCCATCGCGTCGCGGATCACCCGGTTGGCCCTGGTGCAGGCGGCGTCCTGCGCGGGGGTTGCGGCGCTTTCGGTCTTGGACAGCCCGAAGAGCGGCGGGCAGCCCGCGTGCCAGAGGATCAGCGCCGGGGTGTTGGCGTGCCGCGCTGCCGCCTCCAGCCCCTCTTTCATCGCGCGCAGGTGGCTGTCGCCCCAGATCAGCACGCGGGGCGCACCGTCGGGGCCGATGGGGCAGGTCTCGACGCCCGCAAACGGGCCGGTCGCGGGCCATGTGCAGCGCGACCAGTCCTGATTGAAATCACCCGAGGCGGCGATATGGGTGCGGAACTCGGGCGCAAACCGCGCGGGCAGCCCGTCGCCGCGCCAGAGCACCGCGCCCAGCGCCAGCAGCGCGCCGGAGGCCAGCACCGTGCCGGCCAGCAGCGCGCGCGCCCCGCCCGGCATCTGCCGCACGGGCCGCTCGACATAGCGCCAAGACAGCGTGGCGAGCACAAAGGCCAGCGTCAGCCACCCCGCCGCCTCTGCCACCCCGCCGCCACCGCCGCGCCAATAGGTGGACAGCACCAGCACCGGCCAGTGCCAGAGATAGAGCGAATAGGAGATGAGGCCGACAAAGACCGGCAAGGGATGCGCCAGCGCGCGGTTGACCGGGTTGGCGTCGCGGCCATTGGCGAGGATGAGCGCCGTGCCAAGCACCGGCCCGAGCGCCTGCCAGCCGGGAAAGCCATCGGGCCGGATGAGCGTCACCGAGGCCGCGATCAACGCCAGCCCCGCCCATGACAGCGCCGGATGAATGGCAAACCGCCAGCCGCGCTCCTGCCCGGCGATGGCCAGCAATACGCCCGCCAGCAATTCCCACGCGCGGAACGGGAACAGGTAGAACGTGGCCGAGGGCATCGCCCGCGTCAGCCACAGACAGGCGGCGAGCGACACCAGCGCCAGCGCGCCGAGGATCACCGGCAGCGAGGCCCGCCACCGCAAGAGCGCCAGCATCAGGAACGGCAGCACGATGTAGAACTGTTCCTCCACCGCCAGCGACCATGTGTGCAAGAGCGGCTTTTCCTCCGACAAGCCGTCGAAATAGCCCGCTTCGCGGTGGAAATGGATGTTGGACAGGTAGACCGTGGCGGCGATCAGCGACTTGCCGAATTCGCGGAACTCGAACGGCAAGAGGATCAGCCAGCCCACCACCAGCACCGCCGCCACCATCGCGAAATAGGCCGGGGCGAGCCGCCTTATGCGGCGCAGGTAGAACCGCGCCAGCCGGATGCGCCCGGTCTCGCGGATGTCGCGCCACAGGATGCCGCCGATGAGAAAGCCCGAGATGACGAAGAAGATATCGACGCCGGTAAAGCCGCCGCCCAGCCGGGGCAGGCCGGGATGGAACAGGGCTCCATGATAGAGCAGCACCGACAGCACCGCGATTGCGCGCAGCCCGTCGATCTCGGGGCGGTAGGGGGCGGCGGCGCTCATGGTGCAAAGACCTGCGGCAGCGCCGCGCCCGCCTGCACCGCGTCATAGATCGCGCGCACCTGTCGCGCCTTGGCAGGCCATGTGGCCTGCGCCTGCACCCAATCGCGCCCCGCCTGCCCGGTGGCGGCCAGCGCCGCGCGGTCGGCCCCGAGCCGATCGAGGGCTGCGGCAAAGCCCGCCACGATCTCGGCCCGCGTCCCGAGCGGCACCTTGAACCCGCGCCCCTCGGCCACCAGTTCTCCCGGCCCCGCGTAATCGACAATGAGCGGCGGCACGCCCAGCGCCATCGCCTCGAGCACCACGCCGCCGCCGAATTCGCGGATCGAGGGAAAGGCGAAGAGGTGGCAGCGCGCGAGGATATCCTGCACGCGGGCGTGTTCCAGCCAGCCGTGAAAGGTGATGCGGTGCGACAGGCCCAACCCTTCGGCCTGCGCGCGCAATTGCCCCATCATCGGCCCGTCGCCCACGATGTCGAGCGCCAGCCGCCCGTCGCGCAGCATCGCCGCCGCAGCCTCGATCAGCATGTCCGGCCCCTTGTAGGGCACGAGACGACCGACGAACCCGGCGCGCAAGGGGCCATCCGGCGCAGGCGCCGCGCGCTGCGAGAACCGCGCCGGATCAATCGCGTTTTCCGGCAGGTAGACGGATTTGGCCTGCGCCCAGGGCGGCATTTCGCCCAGCGTGTGCCGCGATCCGGCGAGGATCGCGCTGGCATGGCGCAGCGTGGCGCGCCGCCCCGGCAGCGCTTTGTAGGCCGTGCGCAGGTAGCTGAGGAATTCGCGCTCGCGCCGCCGCTCGGCGTCAAAGCCCTTGGGCCAGGGCACCCCGCCATTGAGCGGCCCGAGCACGAAGGGCACGCCCGCGCGCGCGCATTTGCCCGCCAGCGGCGAAGAAATCGTCGGGCTGAGCGGGGTGATGCGGTGCACGATGTCATAGCGCCCGGCGCGGATATCGGGGCCGAAGCGCCGCCACACGAGGTGCTCGAACCACGGATAGCTCAGCGCCGCCAGCGCCTGAAGCGTGGTCCAGCCCTTGCCCTGCCCCAGCCGGAGCCGCTCTCCGAGCCGCCACATGGGGCGCGCCAATGCCTCGGAATCGATAGCGGTGAAATCGCGCCCCTCGACCAGTCCGGCGCGCAGCACCGCCTCGCGGTTGCGCACTTGCGTGACGATATGCACATCCGCCACCTCGCGCAGGGCGGTGGCCAACGACCAGCCGACAAGCGGGACCGAGACCCATTCGGGATTGGCGGCCTCGGCGATGGCCAGAACGCGGGGGGGCGTCATCGTTGCGGCCTCACATCAACGGCTGCCAGCCAAGGCCGCGCCGCGCCGCGCATGCCTGCGCGGGGGTGCCCGTCTCGATCAGCCCGGCCCGCGCCCGCTCCGCCAGACCCAGAACCGCCCCGGCAAAGAGCCATGTCAGCGGCGTCAGCGTGGCGTTGGGGATCATGTCCACGAGGTTCACCGCGAGAATGAGCGCCACCGGCCCAACAAGGCAGACCCACCCCGCCTGCGGCAAATGACGGCCATGAACCCACAGCAACAGCACGGGCAGCGCGATGAGCCCGAATTCTGCGATGTAGCCCACCCAGCCGAACACGCCGATGAGGATGATCCAGCGGCCATCGGTCACCGTCAGAAGCGCGCCCGACACCGGGTCGAGGATATGGTTGCGCCCCCAGCTTCCCCAGCCGAAGAACGGTTTTTCCAACGCGCGCTCCATCAGCGTATCCTCGTTGTCAAAGCGGAATTTCAGCGATCCGGCGCGGTCGGGGCTGACGCGGGCGGCCTGTTCCAGCATCCAGTCTACCGGGACCAGCCCCGCGCCCTTGAGCACCGGGTAGGCGAGGGCCGCGAGTGCGATCAGCCCCGCGATGCGGATTTGCAGATAAGCGGGCAGGAACAGCGCCATCGGTGCGAGCGCCACGCCGAAAAGCAGCGATCCCAGCGATTTGCTCAGCACCAGCACCACGCCGAGATAAAGCGCCGCGCCGGTCCAGAGCACGCGCCGCCGGGCATCGGCCTCGCGCGCCAGCGCCAGCGCGCAGACAATCGCCATGACGGTATAGAACGCCACCCACAGCCCGTGATACAGGAATACGATGGGCCGGAACCCGCCTTGCCGCATCATCTGTTCGAAACTGTGCTGGAAATAGCCGTAGACCCAGGTGTTGATCTGCGGCGAGAGGCGTATCTCGACCAGCATCGGCAGCGAATAGATCAGACCGCCCAGTGCGATGGCAAGGACCAGTTCGCGTAACCCCTCGGGCGTGGCGAGATGGGCGCGCGCCAGCAGGAACGGGATCAACAGCACGAATTGCAGGATCACCTGCGCCACCATGTCTTTGAGCCCAAGCCCCGGCAGGCCGATCTGCCCGTAGAATACCGGCTCGGGATTGGTGAGGATCGTGGCCACCGGGCTGAGCACGAAGACCACCACCAGCACCCGTGCCAGCCCGCCCTCGGGCAGCAAGGGCACGGCCGCGCCCGCGCGGCGCGCGTGCCACAGGCAGATCGCGAAGGTGGCAAGCGAGGGCAGCGATTCCTTGGTGAGCGGCGGCATCATCGGGAAATCGAACCCGGTGGGCGGCGGTGGCAGGAACAGGTAGGCCCCGAGCAGCGACCACACCAGCGCGCGCCTGAGCGGCCAGCGCGAGAACATCGCCAGCACCACCAGCGGCCAGGCCGCCAGCACCAGATATGCGAACGCGTTGGGCATGATGCGCCGGGCACCTCGCTTTGCAGGCCGCGGGGATGCGGGCCAAAGACCTGCCCGCGCGACAAGTCTGGCTTTCTTTTTACGCCTCAACATGGCACGAATACAACAATTTCGGGGCATTGCGCCCCTATCTCATTCGGGTTGGCATGGCGATGACGGCATCCTTTGACGCGGCAAGCCCGCTGCGCATCGCCTACCTGTGTGACGAAGACCCGCGCGACCGGCACAGCTATTCCGGCGGCAATGCCCGCATCCTCGCGGCGTTGCGCGCGCATGTCGGCGCGGTGACGGTGCTGGACCACCGCTGGCACGGTGCCGAGCCCGCGCGGCGGCTGATCGAGGCCGCGCCACCCGCCATCGCCATGCGCACGCGCTGGCGGGCGCAGCTTGCGCTGGCGCCGATGATCGCGCGCGGCGTGGCGCGGGAACTGGCGGCGGGAAAGCATGACGTGCTGTTCTGCGCCTATGGTTTTCACGCGCTGCACGCGCTGCGCCTGCCCCGCGGGATGATCTGCGCCTACACATCCGATGCCACGCCGAGCATCTATCGCCGCTCGCGGGTGGGGGCGGCCTATGGCTCTTATCTGTCGGCGTCGCGGCTGCTCGATCCGCTGATCGAGCGCGCGGAGCGCCGGGTGTTTCAGGGCTGTGACGCGTTGTTCTGGCCGAGCAAATGGCTGCGGGATGCGGCCATCCGGCGCTATGGTCTTGATCCGGCGCGCGCGCATCTTGTGCCCTGGGGGGCGGGGATCGGCGATCCGGGGCCGCCCGCCGATGTGCCGCTGGTGCGGGGGGGCGATATCCGCCTGTTGCTGCTTGGCCGCGACTGGGAGGGCAAGGGCGGCCCGCTCGCGGTTGCGGTGCTGAGCGGCCTGCGCGCTGCGGGGCATGACGCGCGGCTGACCGTGATCGGCTGCACCCCGCCCGAGGCCGATCGCGGCCCGCATGTCACGGTTTGCCCGCATCTCGACAAGTCGATCCCGGCGGAGTGCGCGCAGCTTTGCGAGGCGCTGGCGCGGGCGCATTTCATGGTGATGCCGTCGTTCGAATCCTTTGGTTTCGCGTTCTGCGAGGCCTCGGCCTATGGTCTGCCATCGCTTTGCCTTGATGTCGGCGGCGTGCCGGTGCGCGATGGTGTCAACGGCTATGCCCTGCCGCCCGGCTCTGGCGCGGACGATTTCATGGGGATCATCGTGGATTACATCGGCGATCCTGCACGCTATCGGGCGTTACGCGCCAGCGCCCGCTCGGAATACGAGACGCGGCTCAACTGGCGGGTCTGGGGCGAGGCGGTGCGTGCGCGGCTCTTGGCGCTACGCGCTCAGCAGCCGGTGCCGCAGAGCACCACCCGCACTGTGCGCAGTATCACCGAAAGATCGGTCATGAGCGACAGGTCGCGGAAATAACGGGTGTCGAATTCCGCGCGCTGGGAAAAGCTGCTCTCGTTGCGCACGGAAATCTGCCAGAAGCCGGTGATGCCGGGACGCAGCGCGTAATAGGCAGTGCCGGGATAGAGGGCCCGTTGCGAGGGCATCATCGGGCGCGGGCCGACCACCGACATGTCGCCGCGCAGCACGTTCCACAGTTGCGGCACTTCGTCGAGCGAGGATTTGCGGATAAAGCGCCCGATACGGGTGATGCGCGGATCGTGGCGCAGCTTTTGGTGGGTGTCCCATTCGCGGCGGCGCTCGGGGCAGGCGTCGAGATAGGCATCGAGCCGCGCCTCGGCATCGGTGACCATGCTGCGCAGTTTCCACATGCGGAACATGCGACCGTTGCGGCCCACGCGCTCTTGGAAAAAGAACGGCGATCCGCCGTCGCGCATGATGAACGGGCAGAGCAGCGCCACGATCATCAGCGCCAGCGGTGCGGCCAGCAGCACCAGCACGATATCCAGGCCCCGCTTGGCATGATCTGCATAGGATGGGCCGACGCGCCGCCGGTTGCCGACGGTTTGATTAAAATTCGAGCTGTCGAACCGCCCTGATACGGCAGTGATATCGAAAGGCATGGCTGCACTCCCCGGCATAAACCCCGTCACGCGCTTTTCGCGACGGAAAGACCCCAAATCAGCGCCCCGCCGCAAACCCGGCGAAACCCTGGCATTGACCGGTCTGTAATGTGGCGAGAATGTGCCCGAGGGATTGGGCCCTAAACACACGCATCACGAACCGGGCCGCATATGGCATCGTCCCTGCCACAGCCCGCCTCCCTTTGGTCAAGACAGCGCCCCCACGCTGCAATGTCCGGAGTTTTTCAAGCCGTGCTAGACACTTACGGAAAATGACTTTTGCGTTACTCAAAGTCAAGGGGATGGAGATTTTGCAACTTTAAGTAGATTGCGGGCACTTTCACGCCTGGCCTGACTGATATTCTTTGGCCCCGGCTTGCCCCGATCTTGCCGCAATCAGTCGCGCGGGATCGGCGAGACTGTTTCGCGCGGTGCCACATTCTTGCCGTAAATTCCATGCGAATTGTTGACGCAATCAGCCTCAGGCCCCGCACAGCAACGCGACGGCAATCGACGTTACCGAGCCAGTATTCACCTATCAGGCATATTGTTTCCAGAAATGGGGGAAATGGCCGTCTTTTCTCCCCCGATCCGCGATAATAGCGGGGGGAATGCAGTCAAACGCGAAACAGTGCCCAAAAAAGGCCGGGGCGGTGTGCGCGCCCCGGCGGTCATCTCTTCAATGCCACATTTCCGACAATCCTAAGCCGAGTGCGCCGCGCGCCCGTTGCCGGCCCTTGAGAGGCCTGACCCGCGCGCAGGGCCCGAATCACCCGGCAGGATCGGCGATCAGGCGCGCACCAGCGCCTCGTAGGCTTCCGCGATCTCGCGGGTCAGCGCGCCCACCTCGAAGCGGTAATCGCCGATCTGCCCCACCGGCGTCACCTCCGCCGCCGAGCCGGTGAGCCAGCATTGCTCGAACCCTTCCAACTCCTCTGGCATAATGTGGCGCTCGTGCACCTTGATCTGGCGATCCTTCAGAAGCCCGATCACCGTTTGCCGCGTCAACCCGTTAAGGATCGCATCGGGCAGGGGCGTGTGCACCTCGCCATCCTTGACGAAAAAGATATTGGCCCCCGTCGCCTCGGCCACGTAGCCTCGATAATCGAGGAACATCGCATCCGAACAGCCCTTGGCCTCGGCTGCGTGTTTGGACATGGTGCAGATCATGTAAAGCCCCGCCGCCTTGGCCGCTGTCGGGATGGTCTCGGGGCTGGGGCGCTTCCACTTTGCGATATCGAGCTTGGCGCCCTTGGTCTTGGCATCGCCGTAATAGCTGCCCCATTCCCAAGCGGTGACCGCCATGCGGATCGGGTTGCGCGCGGCGGCGACGCCCATGTCCTCGCCCGCGCCGCGAAACGCCAGCACGCGGATATAGGCATTGGTCAGCCCGTTGGCGTCGAGCACGGCGCGCTTGGCCGCCTCGATCTGATCAACCGTGTAAGGGATCGGCATGTCCATCATCTCGCCCGATTTGAGCAGGCGTTCGGAATGGGCGCGGCTCTTGAAGACCTTGCCGCCATAGCACCGCTCGCCCTCGAAAACCGAGCTTGCGTAATGCAGCGCATGGCTGAGGATATGCACATTGGCGTCGCGCCAGTCGATAAGCGCCCCATCCATCCATATCTTGCCGTCGCGGTCGTCATAGCTTGTCATGAGCCTGTCCCTCAAAAATTTGCATTTATTGCGCATAATTCGCCCGAAGCGGACATAAAATTACGCAGTTTCCACGATTCGCTACCAATTCGGTCTTGGAATGTCAATAAAGCTGACGTAATACTGAGGCAGGAAACCATGAATTGTGAACGGGGTGTAGGTATGGGCGAGATGCAGGGCGGCGAAAACCTGTTGTTTCTCACCGATGAGCAGTTGCGGCAGGGCATCGAGGCGATGTTCTTCGCCTATCGCGGCTTTACCGCCGATCCCGACCGTATCCTTGCGACGATGGCCTATGGTCGCGCGCATCACCGGGCGCTGCATTTCATCGCGCGCATCCCCGGCACCACGGTCAACAACCTGCTGGCGATCCTCGGCGTGACCAAGCAATCGCTCAACCGGGTGTTGCGCACGCTGATCGAGGATGGCCTTGTGCAAAGCCGCGTCGGCACCACCGACCGGCGCGAACGGCACTTGACGCTGACCGAGGCGGGGGCCACGCTGGAACGCAAGCTGTCGGATGCACAGCGCGCCCGGATGCGCGCCGCCTATCGCGCCGCCGGGCCGCAGGCGGTGGCGGGGTTCCGGCAGGTACTCGAAGCGATGATGGAGCCCGATCTGCGCCGCCGCTACCACGCGATCAGGGAGTCCGACACATGACCGAGCCCGCCCCGCACCTGCTCATCGTGGATGATGACGAGCGGATCCGCGACCTGCTGCGCAAATTCTTGATACGGCACGGGTTTCTTGTCTCTGTCGCGCGCGACGCCGCCCATGCGCGGCGGGTGCTGGCGGGGCTCGATTTCGACCTGATCGTGATGGATGTGATGATGCCCGGCGAAAGCGGGCTGGAACTGACCCGCGCCTTGCGCGAGACCCACAGCACGCCCATTCTGCTGCTCACGGCCAAGGGCGAGACCACCGACCGCATCGAGGGGCTGGAGGCGGGGGGCGATGACTATTTGCCCAAGCCGTTCGAGCCGCGCGAGCTTTTGCTGCGGATCAACGCGATCCTGCGGCGGATGCCCGAGCCGGAACCCGAGGAAAAACAGTCGCGGCTCGTGCAGATGGGCCTTGTGCGCTATGACATGGAGCGCGGCGAGTTGAGCCGGGGCGGCACGGTCGTCAAATTGACCGCGACCGAGGTGCAACTCATGCGCATTTTCACCAGCAACCTGCGGCAGGCCGTGAGCCGTGCGCGGCTGGTCGAGGAACTGGGGCGCGATGACGGGCAGGCGCAGGAGCGCGCGGTGGATGTGCAGATCACCCGCCTGCGCCGCAAGATCGAGGCCGACCCCAAGCAGCCGCGCTATTTGCAGACGGTGCGCGGCGAGGGTTATATGCTGGCCCCGGATTGAGGCGATAGGCGCGGCAATACATTCACACACGCATATGTGATGAGGCGAGGCGATTTTCCCGGTTGCAATCGCATCCCCGGAACGGCTTTCTATCTTTGCCCATCTTGGGCGGATATCGTTTTCAGGGAGTGACCCAAAATGTCTTTTGCCAAGTTTCTCGGCGCCGCTGGTTTCATGCTGGTGAGCAGCGCCGCGCTTGCCGCGCCGGTCAGCGTCAGCACCGTTCTCGACCCCAAGGAGCAGATGCGTTTCGAGATGGGCGACGGCACGCCGCATTTCGTTCTCGCCGTGCGCCGCGAGGGGGTCGCCGAGGGCGAGGGGGTGCTGGCCGATACCGACGTGACAGAATTCGGCTGGCACGACATTAACCCGCCCTACGCGGGCGACCCGCGCGGCTATCTGCGCTTTACCGCCGAAAACGGCGATGTGGCGATCGTGAAATTCACCGTGCGCGCGGTGTTCATGAAGGGCGCGGACAAGCCCGCGCTGCATGATGACGGGTTCTGGGAACTGGTCAACGGCACCGGGAAATTCGCCGGGCTGCGCGGCGTGGGCCATCTCAAGATCGAGCCTGCAGGCGGCCCCAGGCGGATGTTCACCCTCACCGGCGAAATCAACGACGCTCCCTGAGCGGGGCGGGGCGGGGCAGGCGGGGCGCGGTGCCTGCCTGCCCTTTTCGTGTCTCGCGCGGCGGTGTCTGCGGCCCCATCATTTCGCGCGGGGGCGGGTGGTGAATGACACCAATGCGCGGCGCGCTCTTGCCGCAATGCAGCGAATTGACAGGGCCAGTTTGTTGCCGTATCCCTGCGCATAACGTAAGAAAATTGCGCAGCAGATTCACGAGGCCGCCCATGTCGCAGACGCAGCAAGACCGCCCCGCCGAGCAACCCCGCGACAAGCCCTGGCTTATCCGCACCTATGCCGGCCATTCCACCGCGCGCGCCTCGAACGCGCTTTACCGCGCCAACCTTGCGCGCGGTCAGACCGGGCTTTCCGTGGCCTTCGATCTGCCAACGCAAACGGGCTATGACAGCGATCATGTGTTGGCGCGCGGCGAGGTGGGAAAGGTCGGCGTGCCGGTCAGCCATCTGGGCGACATGCGCACGCTGTTTGCCGAGATCCCGCTCGATCAGATGAACACCTCGATGACCATCAACGCCACCGCGCCCTGGCTTCTGGCGCTCTATATCGCCGTGGCCGAGGAACAGGGCGCGGATGTCTCGGCGTTGCAAGGCACGGTGCAGAATGACCTGATAAAGGAATACCTCTCGCGCGGCACCTATATCTGTCCGCCCGCGCCGAGCCTCAAGATGATCGGCGACGTGGCCGAATATTGCTATCGCAATGTGCCGAAATGGAACCCGATGAACGTGTGTTCCTACCACCTGCAAGAGGCCGGTGCCACGCCCGAGCAAGAGCTTGCCTTTGCGCTGGCCACCGCCGTTGCCGTGCTGGACGAGTTGCGCCCGCGCGTGCCGGAGGCGGATTTCCCGGCGCTGGCGGCGCGGATTTCGTTCTTCGTCAACGCAGGCATCCGGTTTGTCACCGAGATGTGCAAGATGCGCGCCTTTGTCGATCTGTGGGACGAGATATTGCAGGAGCGTTATGGCGTCAGCGACCCCAAGCACCGCCGGTTCCGCTATGGCGTGCAGGTCAACTCGCTGGGCCTGACCGAGCAGCAGCCGGAAAACAACGTCTACCGCATCCTGATCGAAATGCTGGCGGTGACGCTCAGCAAAAAGGCGCGTGCCCGCGCCGTGCAGCTTCCGGCGTGGAACGAGGCGCTGGGACTGCCGCGCCCCTGGGATCAGCAATGGTCGATGCGGATGCAGCAGATATTGGCCTATGAGACGGATTTGCTCGAATTCGACGACCTCTTTGACGGCAACCCGGCGGTGGATGCCAAGGTCGAGGCGCTGAAAGACGGCGCGCGGCATGAACTGGCCAATATTGACGGCATGGGCGGCGCGGTTGCGGCGATCGAGCATATGAAATCGCGGCTGGTGGAGAGCAATGCCGAGCGGCTGGCCCGGATCGAGGCAGGCGAGACGGTGGTGGTGGGCGTCAACCGCTGGCAGGAGGGCGAGCCCTCGCCGCTGCAAACCGAGGATGGCGGGATCATAGTGGTTGACCCGGCGGTGGAAGCCGAGCAGATCGCGCAGCTTGCGGAATGGCGCGCGGGGCGCGACGGCGCGGCGGTGCAGGCGGCGCTCGCGGATCTGCGCGCGTCGGCGCGCGACGGGCGCAACATCATGCCCGCCTCGATTGTCTGCGCGCGTGCGGGCGTGACCACCGGCGAATGGGCCGCCGAGATGCGCGCCGTGCATGGCGAATATCGGGGCCCGACGGGGGTATCGTCGAACCCGTCGAACCGCACCGAGGGGCTGGACGATCTGCGCGCGGCGGTGGATGCGGTGTCGGGGCGGCTGGGGCGGCGGCTGCGGTTTCTGATGGGCAAGCCGGGGCTGGACGGCCATTCCAACGGGGCCGAGCAGATCGCCTGCCGCGCCCGCGATTGCGGCATGGATATCCGCTATGAGGGTATCCGCCTCACGCCCGAGCAGATCGTTGCCGCCGCGCAGGATGACGTCGCGCATGTGGTGGGCTTGTCGATCCTGTCAGGATCACACATGCCGTTGGTCGAAGAACTGATGGATCGGATGCGCGCCGCCGGTCTGGGCCATGTGCCGGTGGTGGTCGGCGGGATCATCCCAGACGACGACGCCGCGCGCCTGCGCGCGATGGGGGTGGCGCGGGTCTATACGCCCAAGGATTTCGAACTCAACACCATCATGACGGATATCGTCACGCTGGCCGACCCGGAGGCGGTGGCGGCGGAGTGATCCCCCGCCGCGCGCCGCACCGGGGTTACTGCTCGCGCAGCTCTGCGATGCGTGTGACGATCCGCCGGTTGAGCGCCTCGTTCTCGCTTGCTGCGTTGGCGATGGCAACATAGCTCTTCACGTCGATGTTCTCGACCTCTGCCACGGCGGCGGCGGCGGCGTCGTTGGCCTCTTTGGCAAGCGCCTGTTGCGCCGCCTCGTCGTTGGCCCCGTCGATCCGCGGGCCGTAATCCTTGCGCACCTCTTCGACCGCGAGGATCGCAGTGACAAAGGCCGCGACCTGCGCATCGGTCACGTCCTTGGCGGCGATCTGCGGCGGTGGCACCTGTTGGGCCGCTAGCGGCGTGGCAAGGGCGAGCGCGGTGGCGCTCAGGAGGGCGGCAAGGCGGGTTTTGAAGGTCAAGTCTGTCTCCTGTCTCATGGTCTTGCCGCGCGCCTCGCGGCGCGCGTCTGCGCTTGAGGTGGACGCTCGCGCCACGTGTGGCAACCCGGTCGGCAAAAAAATGCCGAGCGGCGCGGCGGTTTCCGGCTGGTGTGGCGGGGGAGGGCGGTGCAGGATAGGGGCGGTTGCCCGAGGAGCCGCCATGACGCTGACCATCCGCCCCATCGAGACCGGCGACAAGCGCGCCTGGGCCGCGCTCTGGCGGGCCTATCTGGCGTTTTACGAGACGACCCTGCCCGAGGCGGTCTATGATATCACCTTTGCGCGGCTCACCTCGCCGGATCACCCCGATCAGGGCGGGCTTCTGGCCGAGATGGCGGGCGTGCCGGTGGGGCTGGTGCATGTCATTACCCATCCGCATAACTGGCGGGTGGAAAAGGTCACCTACCTGCAAGACCTCTATACCGCCCCCGAGGCGCGCGGGCGCGGCGTAGGGCGCGCGCTGATCGAGGCGGTCTATGCCCGCGCCGATGCTGAGGGCTGTCCCTCGGTCTATTGGCTGACGAAGGATTTCAATAGCTGCGCGCGGCAGCTTTATGACCGTATCGGCACGCTGACGCCGTTCATCAAGTATAGCCGCTGAGGCGCGCTGCGGCTTTTGGGTCTGAGCGCGCCCTCGCCATGATGCTCAGGCCGCGTAATCGGCATCTTCGGCGTCGAGAATCGCCTTGAGTTCGTCAAGGTGGCGCTCGGCCTGTTCGGGGTAGTCTTCGAGTTCGCGCGCGGTTTTCTCGGCCACCGCATCCGAGAGCACGCGCAGGGGCCGCCCGGTCTGGAGCGCGCGGATATAGGTCTCGGCGGCGCGCTCGAAATAATAGAGCCGGTTGAAGGTGTCGGCCACCGTATCGCCGATCACCATGACCCCATGATTGCCCATGATCATGACCTTTTGTTTCGGGTCATGGAAAAGCTGGGCGCAGCGCGCGCCCTCATCCTCGAAGGCCAGCCCGCCATAGCCTTCGTCGATCACATATCGGTTGAAGAAGGTGGCGCAGTTCTGGTCGATGGGGGGCAGGCGGCTGTCGGCGAGGCAGGCGAGCACGGTGGCGTGGATCGAATGCACATGCATGGCGCAGCGCGCGTGGGGGCAGTGCCGGTGCAGCCCGCCATGCAGGCCCCAGGCGGTCGGGTCAGGGGCGTCGGGGCCGTCCATGGTGGCCGGGTCTTCGGCATCCACCTCGATCAGGTCGCTGGCCTTGATGCGGGCGAAATGCCGCTGGTTGGGGTTCATCAGAAAACGCGTGCCGTCCTCGTTGATGGCGAGGCTGAAATGGTTGGCCACCGCCTCGTGCATCCCCAGCCGCGCGGTCCAGCGAAAGGCGGCGGCGAGGTCCACGCGCTCTTGCCAGTGGTCCATGTTGGGGCGCAGGTTGGTTACGGTCATATGTCGTTCCTTTCGTCATCGGTGAGGGGGCGCGAGGCCACCCAGGCATAGCCGTTTTCGCACAGGATGCAGGTCTCGCGCAGGCCATGCGGCTTGTTGGTGGGGGTTTGCAGGATATGGCCGCCCGCGGCTTTGGCGCGCGCGGCGGCGGCGTCGGGGTCGGAGTCAAAAAGGTGCAGCGATGCGCCCGCGCCGCGCGGCGGGGTCTCAGGGACGAGGCCAAGCAGCGGGTGCGTGCCATAGGTGTGGTCGGCGTGAAGCTGGATCAGGTGGCCGTGATAGGCCATGATCGCGAAATCCTCGCTCACCCGGTGTGCCGTCATGCCGAAGACATCGCGCAGGAACGCAGCCTGGGTTTTCACGTCGCGCACGAGGATGTTGAGGCCAAAGCCCCGCAGGCTTGCCCCGAATGCCTCGGGGCTGACGGTGTCGTACTCCATCTGCGCGCTCCTTTTCGCCGCAGCTTGATCGTGCCGTCGCCGCGTGTCAACGTGGCGCGCATGATCCAAACACAGGATGCCGCCATGCCCGCGTCTGACCCCGCGACCCTGCCCCCCGGCCTGCCGGGGCCGAAGGCGTTTACCGAGGCCCGCGCCGCGGTGGACCGGCTGTGCCAGCTTTACGAGGGCGGCACACGGTTTCTGTGCGAGGCCTTCGCGCGCGCGATGGGCGGCAATATCCCGTCCCGGCGCGTGCGCGCCTTCTACCCCGAAATCCGGCTGAGCACGACAACCTATGCCACCATCGACAGCCGGTTGAGTTTCGGCCATGTTTCCAATCCCGGCACCTATGCCGCGACCATCACCCGGCCCGACCTGTTCCGCGGCTATCTCGAACAGCAGCTTGGCCTTTTGCTGCACAATCACGGCGTGCCGGTCACCATCGGCCTGTCGCAGACGCCCATGCCGGTGCATTTCGCCGTGGCGGGCGAGGCGGGCCTTACCGTGCCGCAGGAGGGGGCGGCGGCGTTCACCCTGCGCGATGTGTTCGACGTGCCCGATCTGGCGGCGATCAACGATGATATCGTCAACGGCACATGGGCAGGGCCGGGGGCGCGCCCGCTGGCACCTTTTACCGCGCAGCGGGTGGATTACTCGCTGGCGCGGCTGGCGCATTATACCGCCACCGATCCGGGGCATTTCCAGAACCACGTGCTGTTCACCAACTATCAGTTCTACGTCGCCGAGTTCGAGGCCTTCGCGCGCCGCGCGCTCGCGGAACCCGATAGCGGCTATTGCGAATTCGTGGTGCCGGGAAATGCCGCGATCACCGGGGCGGGCGGGGTGTTGAAGGCCCCCGACAGCCTGCCGCAGATGCCCGCCTATCACCTCAAGCGCGCCGATGGGTCGGGCATTACCCTCGTGAATATCGGCGTCGGGCCGTCCAACGCCAAGACGGCGACCGATCATATCGCGGTGCTGCGGCCCCATGCCTGGATCATGGTGGGCCATTGCGCGGGGCTGCGCAATTCGCAATCCTTGGGCGATTTCGTGCTGGCGCATGCCTATTTGCGCGAGGATCGCGTGCTCGATGCCGATCTGCCTGCATGGGTGCCGATCCCGGCACTGGCGGAAATCCAGATCGCGTTGCAAGAGGCGGTGGCGGCGGAGACCGAGCTTGATGGCTTTGACCTCAAGCGCGTGATGCGCACCGGCACGGTGGCGAGCGTTGACAACCGCAACTGGGAATTGCGCGACCAATCGGGGCCGATCCAGCGGCTGAGCCAGTCGCGCGCTATCGCGCTCGACATGGAAAGCGCCACCATCGCCGCCAACGGATTCCGCTTTCGCGTGCCCTATGGCACGCTCTTGTGTGTGTCCGACAAGCCGCTTCAGGGCGAGCTGAAACTACCGGGCATGGCCTCGGATTTCTACAAATCCCAGGTCGCGCGGCACCTGATGATCGGGATTCGCGCGATGGAATCGCTGCGCAAAATGCCGCTTGAACGTATCCACAGCCGCAAATTGCGCAGCTTTGAAGAGACAGCGTTCCTTTGAGCGCGCGAAAATCCGCACAAAATAGGGGAAAACGCTTGGCTTTTGGCCCCTAGTCGTTGTGTTCGACCACATCATGGCGTTTAATCTCGCCACCGAGGCCCCAGAGAACGGGCAGTGATACGAAGGAGACCGAAAAATGGCGAAACCGATGACCAAGACCCAGCTTGTGGCCGCTCTGGCCGAGGAGATGGGCAGCGACAAGAAAACTGCCGGCGGCGCGCTTGATGCCGTGGTGGCGATCATCAACCGCGAAGTGGCGGCAGGCGGGGCGGTGACGCTGCCCGGCGTGGGCAAGTTCTATTGCCGTGAGCGGCCCGAGCGCATGGTGCGCAACCCCGCAACCGGCGAGCAGATGAAGAAGGCCGCCGACAAGCAGGTCAAGGTGACCGTGGCCAAGGCGCTCAAGGATAGCGTGAACGGCTGAGCCGTCGCGGCGGGCCGTCCGGTGCCGGGCGGCCCTGACGGGGCCACGCGCCCCCCTTGTGGCGGGGCGGCGATTCAGCGCTTGCCCTCCACGACGCCCTCCCCTATAGAACGCCAATCCGCGCCCCCGGCCTGTGCCGGGGATTCGCGTATTGAAATCCATCCACCGGGTGACGGGTGACCCTGAAGCAGATGTCAGGGGCCGGCCGGTGTCATGACAAAGGAAGATATGGCGATGAAAGCCACGGAATTGCGCGACAAGACCCCGGACCAGCTCCGGGAAGAGCTTGTCCGGCTCAAGAAAGAACAGTTCAACCTGCGCTTCCAGGCGGCGACCAGCCAGCTTGAAAACTCCGCGCAGATGCGCCGCGCCCGTCGCGATGCCGCGCGCGTCAAGACGATCCTCAACGAAAAGGCCCGTGGTGCGGCCGCCGAAGCGGGAGCCTGAGACCATGCCCAAACGTATCCTGCAAGGCACCGTCACCTCGGACGCCAACGCCCAGACCGTGACCGTCTCGGTCGAGCGCCGCTTCAAGCACCCCGTGCTCCAGAAGACGATCCGCAAGTCCAAGAAATACCGGGCGCATGACGAGAACAACACCTTCAAGAAAGGTGACGCGGTGCGTATCATCGAATGCGCCCCGAGATCCAAGACGAAACGCTGGGAGGTGCTGGAGGCCTGATCCTTCGCACCATCCGGTTTGATCGAAACCCTGGGGGAATTAACCAGAACAGCCCCCACAGGTCGGGAGAAACCCTATGATCCAGATGCAGACCAATCTGGATGTCGCTGACAACTCCGGCGCACGCCGGGTGCAGTGCATCAAGGTGCTTGGTGGCTCGCATCGCCGCTACGCATCGGTAGGCGACATCATCGTCGTCTCCGTGAAAGAGGCCATTCCGCGCGGCCGCGTGAAAAAGGGCGACGTGCGCAAGGCCGTCGTCGTGCGCACCGCCAAGGAGGTCCGTCGCGAGGATGGCACCGCCATCCGCTTTGACCGCAACGCCGCGGTGATCCTCAACAACTCCGGCGAACCGATCGGCACCCGTATTTTCGGGCCGGTGGTGCGCGAGTTGCGTTCCAAGAACTTCATGAAGATCATCTCGCTCGCCCCGGAGGTGCTGTAAGATGGCCGCGAAACTGAAAAAAGGTGACACCGTCGTGGTGCTCGCCGGCAAGGACAAGGGCCAGAAGGGCACCATCCTCAGCGTTGACCCCAAGGCCGGCAAGGCCGTGGTCGAGGGCGTGAACATGGCCATTCGCCACACCCGCCAGAGCCAGTCTACCCAGGGCGGCCGCATCCCCAAGGCGATGCCGATCGACCTGAGCAACCTTGCCATGCTCGACAAGAACGGCAAACCCACGCGCGTCGGCTTCAAGATCGAAGGCGACAAGAAGGTGCGTTTCGCCAAGACCACGGGGGACGCGATCGATGCTTGATACCGCAACCTATACCCCGCGCCTGCGCACGCAGTTCCGCGATGTCATCAAGCCCGCTCTGAAGGAAGAGTTCGGCTATACCAATGACATGATGATCCCGCGGCTGGAAAAGATCGTGCTCAACATCGGCTGTGGTGCCGAGGCGGTGCGCGATTCCAAGAAGGCCAAATCGGCGCAGGAAGACCTGACCGCCATCGCAGGCCAGAAGGCCGTGACCACCAAGGCGCGCAACTCCATCGCTGGCTTTCGCCTGCGCGAGGGGATGCCTGTCGGTGCCAAGGTCACGCTGCGCGGCGACCGGATGTATGATTTCCTCGACCGCCTGATCACCGTGGCCATGCCCCGTATCCGCGACTTCCGCGGCGTCTCGGGCAAGTCGTTCGACGGCAATGGCAATTACGCGATGGGCCTCAAGGAACACATCGTCTTTCCCGAAATCAACTTCGACAAGGTCGACGAAGTCTGGGGGATGGACATCATCATCACAACCACGGCGAAGACCGACGCTGAAGCCAAGGCGCTGTTGAAGCATTTCAACATGCCCTTCAACAGCTGAGCCGGGGGAGGATCAAGACATGGCCAAGAAATCAATGATCGAGCGCGAGAAGAAGCGCCAGAAGCTGGTGGATCAATACGCCACCCGGCGCGCCGCGCTCAAGGCGATCATCAAGGACGAAGCAAAGCCGATGGAAGAGCGCTTCCGCGCCTCTCTCAAGCTCGCGCAACTGCCGCGCAACAGCTCTGCCACGCGCCTGCACAATCGCTGCCAGCTTACGGGGCGTCCGCACGCCTATTACCGCAAGCTGAAAATCAGCCGGATCGCCCTGCGCGATCTCGGCTCTGCCGGGCAGTTGCCCGGTGTCGTGAAATCGAGCTGGTGAGGAGGGCGCAGATATGAACGATCCTATCGGCGATATGCTCACCCGTATCCGCAACGCACAGATGCGCGGCAAGACCGTCGTGCGCTCTCCCGCGTCCAAGATGCGCGTGCGCGTTCTCGATGTGCTGGCCTCGGAGGGCTATATCCGCGGCTACGAGGCCGCGACCGGTGCCACCGGCCACCCCGAGCTTGAAATCAGCCTCAAGTATTACGAGGGCATCCCCGTCATTCGCGAGATGAAGCGGGTCTCCAAGCCCGGTCGTCGCGTCTATATGGGCGTGAGTGACATTCCGCAGGTCCGTCAGGGCCTCGGCGTGTCGATTGTCTCCACCCCCAAGGGTGTGATGTCGGATGCAGCTGCACGCGCCGCCAATGTCGGTGGCGAAGTGCTCTGCACGGTATTCTGAGGGAGGCCCGGACATGTCACGTATCGGAAAACAACCCGTGGCCCTGCCCGATGGCGTCTCTGCGACGCTCTCGGGCCAGACCATCGAAATCAAGGGCCCCAAGGACGCCAAGAGCTTTACCGCGACCGACGATGTGACCATCACCATCGAGGATGGCATCATCAAGGTCACGCCGCGCGGCAAATCCAAGCGCGCGCGCCAGCAATGGGGCATGACCCGCACGGTCATCGCCAACATGGTGCACGGGGCCAAGGACAATTTCCGCCAGGAGCTGGAAATCCGCGGCGTTGGTTATCGTGCCGCGGTGCAGGGCAACGTGCTCAGGCTCAATCTCGGCTACAGCCATGACGTGGATTTCGCGATCCCCGATGGTGTGACCGTGACGGCTCCCAAGCAGACCGAACTGGTCATCGAGGGTACCGATAAGCAGCTCGTCGGACAGGTCGCGGCCAATATCCGTGACTGGCGTCGGCCCGAGCCCTACAAGGGCAAGGGCATCCGCTACAAGGGCGAGTATATCTTCCAAAAGGAAGGCAAGAAGAAGTAAGGGACGCGACAGATGGCAAACAGCAAGAGAAAACTGTTCCTCAAACGCCGCCTGCGCGTTCGGAGCAAACTTCGGAAGGTCAATGCCGGGCGCGTGCGCCTGAGCGTTCACCGGTCCAACAAGAATATCAGCGTGCAGCTCATCGACGATGTGCGCGGCATCACGCTGGCGGCGGCCTCGACCTTGGAAAAGGATCTGGGTTTCGTCGGCAAATGCACCGTCGCAGCGGCGGCCAAGGTGGGCGAAACGGTTGCCGAACGGGCGAAACAGGCCGGGGTGACCGAGGCCTATTTCGACCGGGGCGGCTTCATCTATCATGGCCGTGTCAAGGCGTTGGCAGATGCCGCGCGTGACGCCGGTCTGAAGATCTGAGGAGACGAGAGAGATGGCAAGAGAAGACAACCGCCGCGACCGTCGCGACCGCGATGAAACGCCGGAATTCGCCGACCGCCTCGTCGCGATCAACCGCGTCAGCAAGACGGTGAAGGGCGGCAAGCGCTTCGGGTTCGCGGCGCTCGTCGTCGTGGGCGACCAGAAAGGCCGCGTCGGCTTTGGCAAGGGCAAGGCCAAGGAGGTCCCCGAGGCGATCCGCAAGGCCACCGAGGCCGCCAAGCGGGGCATGATGCGTGTGCCGCTGCGCGAGGGCCGCACCCTGCACCATGACATCGAGGGCCGTCACGGCGCCGGCAAGGTGGTGATGCGCACCGCCCCGCACGGCACCGGGATCATCGCGGGCGGGCCGATGCGCGCCGTGTTCGAGATGCTGGGGCTTCAGGATGTGGTCGCCAAGTCGAACGGCTCGCAGAACCCCTATAACATGATCCGCGCCACGCTCGACGGCCTGCGCAAGCAGACCAGCCCGCGCATGGTGGCACAGCGTCGCGGCAAGAAGGTCGCCGACATCCTGCGCAAGGGTGACGAGGCCCCGGCCGCCGCGCCCGAAGCCGTTGAAGCGTAAGGAGACCTGAGACATGGCTAAGACCATCGTTGTCAAGCAGATCGGCTCTCCGATCCGCCGCCCCGAAAAGCAGCGCCAGACCCTGATCGGGCTGGGGCTGAACAAGATGCACAAGACCCGCGAGCTTGAAGACACCCCCGCCGTGCGCGGCATGGTCGCCAAGATCCCGCATATGGTCGAGATCATCGAGGAAAAGGGCTGAGAGCCGTTTTCTTGAAAAGAAAACGGTCCGGAAACTTTTGAAGTTTCCGGGCCATTGCAGCAAACCGCCCCGGTCAGAGATGGCCGGGGCGGTTTTCGTTTGCGTGCCCCACCACCACGCAGCCCAGCGTGATCCGCAGTGCGTCGGCCAGCTCGTCCACCGTTTCGGTGGTCACGAACAGCCCGCCGGTGGCGTCGGCGAGGCATTTCGCCACCGTCTGCCCGTCATAGGCGTCTGCCTCGGGGCTGTTCCACGAAAACGGGTCATAGACTACGCGAAATCCGATCACATGCACGGTAAGGCCCGGACGCTCTGCCGCCAGCCGCGCGCCCAGCGCGCAAGGAGTGCCGCCGCAGGTCTCGTTGCCATCGGTGACCAGCACCACGATGCCAGCCCCGCGTAGTGTTTGCGCTGCTGCCGCCACCGAGTCTGCCAGCGGGGTCAGCCCGCCGGGGGCCAGCGCGTCGAGCCCCGCCACAACCGCCGCTCCGGCATCGACGCGCGGCGCGAAATGCAGCGTGATCCCGTCGCAGGCAGAGGTGCCGCCCGGCCCGTAGCTCAGCAACCCCACCCGGCGATAGGGCGCGATATCGGGCATCGCCTCGCGCACAGCGCGGCGTGCCTCCATGATGCGAGTGGAGGTGGTCGGATCATGGCCCAGCTCGCCCATAGAGCCCGACCCGTCAAAGACCAGCATTGCGTCCTGCGCGCAGCCCGGAGCCGCCTGCGGCGAGGGGCCCGGCAAGGCAGTCAGGGCGAGGACGAGGTAGAGGGGCAGGGCACGCATGCGCGGCTTTCGTTGCAAAACGGATGTCGAGAGGGTAACGCGAAAGGCCGCCTTGTCCAGACAAACGGTTTTGATGGCGACGGCACGCCGAAACGTTGTAGACTGCGCCCCATGCAGACCATCGAATACATCTATTCCGCCCATTCCGCCTTTGCCTGGCTCGGCTCGGCGCGGCTATCGGAGATATGCGCGCGCCACGGTGCGCGGCTCTTGCACAAACCCATTGATCTGTCGCCGGTGATCGAGGCCGTGGGCGGGCAGTCTTTTGCGGCGCGCAGTCAGGCCCATGTCGATTATTTCTTCGGGCGCGAGATCGAGCGCTGGGCCGAGTATCGCGGCGTCGAGGTGATCGCCCATCGCCCCACCCATCACGATGCGCCGCTGGCGCTGGCAAGCGGCGCGATCATCGCGGCGCAGGCCGAAGGGCAGGGCGCGGATGCGCTCGCCCATGCCATCCTCGGGGCGCATTGGCGCGAGGATGCCGATATTTCCGATCCGGCGGTGCTGGCACCGCTGATCGTCGGCTGTGGGATGGAGGCGGATGCGATTCTCGACGCCGCGCGCTCTGCCCCCGTTCAGGCGCTTTACCGCGCCAACACGGCAGAGGCCATCGCGCGCCATGTCTTTGGCTCTCCCACCTATGTGGTGGCGGGCGATCCGTTTTACGGGCAGGACCGGCTGGATCTGGTGGAGCGCGCGCTTGAGCGGCCATTCACGGGTCACAACTGGCGAAACCCGCCGGTGGGATGCCCGTCTGCATGAGTCGCTGGAGCGGCGCAACTGCGTGGAGGTCTCAGCCGCAAATCCGGCTTGTGACGGTAAAGCGCAGCCTTGGCCGTGGGGCGTGGAGGTCGTCGAGCATTGGAACGAATGCGGGTGGCGACAGGGGTGAGCCGGTCAAGTCCGCGCCAAAGCGCTGGCAAATGGCCATGGGCGAGACGGAGCTTGCGCCGTTGGTCTCGATCAGGGTGCGCAGATCGACGATATGACCAGCCTTGGTGCCGATCCCGCGTGTCTCGAAACGCAACGGCGCGCCCAACCGGAAAAACCGCGTCTGCGCGCCAAAGAGGGCCTGTTCATCCTGCCAGTGCGCGCCATAGGCCACATGCAGATCATAGCTGCCGGGCGGGACGAGAACGCGAAAGAAATCGCCCCCCTCGATAAAGGCGGACAGCGTCTCGCCACGCGTGTCGCCATGCACCAGCGTGACATGATAATCATGTCCCGCGACAGTCTTGATCTGGAGCGGAAACACCGCCGGCAAGGTGCTGCGCAGCCACAGCAGGCCGGTTTGCGGCGGGATGTCTCGACCCCCGGCACCGGCGAGCGCAGGGAGCAGCGCGCCGAGCATAACCCCGAGTATGGCCCCCACAAGGGGCATCCGGCGCAGAGGGCGGCAAGGGTGTGAGACCGGCATTCGCATACCCCCATGCTAGCATCGGGCGCGCCGGAATTGTAGGAGGATCGTGGCCTGATGGCGCGCATTGCTATTGATCGTGCCGCGCAAGGCGTCTATACGCCCCCGGTGGCCCGAGGGCCGCGTATCAACCAGCAAGCCGCGTTCGGCCGCTCCCGTCGCTGGGGGCCGCATCCGGCAAGGAGAAGCGACAATGAAACTGCATGAACTTCGCGACAATCCCGGCGCGACCAAATCGCGCAAGCGCGTGGGCCGTGGCCCCGGCTCTGGCATGGGCAAAACCGCCGGGCGCGGTATCAAGGGCCAGAAATCGCGCTCTGGCGTGGCGATCAAGGGCTATGAGGGCGGGCAGATGCCGCTCTATCAACGCCTGCCCAAGCGCGGCTTTACCAAGCCGAACCGCAAGGAATACGCGGTTGTCAATCTTGGCCTGATCCAGAAATTCATCGAGGCCGGCAAGATCGACGCGGGCGCGCCCATCACCGAGGATGTGCTCGTGACCTCGGGTCTCGTGCGGCGCAAGCTCGACGGGATTCGCGTTCTGGCCAAGGGCGACGTGACCGCCAAGCTTGACCTTGCGGTGACCGGTGCCTCCAAATCCGCTGTTGAGGCAGTGGAGAAGGCGGGCGGCTCGATCACCCTCGCGGCAACGAAGGCCGCCGAATAAGAGGTTGTGAGCGGCCCTTGTGCCGCTTACATAGCTCTCAGGTTTTCCGATGACGCCGCCAGAGCCGAAAACCGGTTCCGGCGGCGCTCGCATATGAAAGAGACCCGCGCATGGTATCTGCAGCAGAGCAAATGGCCGCCAACACAAGCTGGTCCGCGCTTGGCAAGGCCACCGATCTCCGCAATCGCATCCTGTTCACGCTGGGGCTGCTGATCGTCTATCGGCTTGGCACCTTCATTCCGGTGCCGGGCATCGACGGCGCGGCGCTTCGCGAGTTCATGGAGGGCGCGCAGGCCACGATCGGCGGGATGCTGTCGATGTTCACCGGCGGCGCGCTGGGGCGGATGGGTATTTTTGCGCTTGGCATCATGCCCTATATCTCGGCCTCGATCATCGTGCAGCTTCTGACGGCGATGGTGCCCAAGCTCGAACAGCTCAAGAAAGAGGGCGAGCAGGGCCGCAAGAAGATCAATCAGTATACCCGGTTCGGCACCGTTGGCCTTGCCACGTTGCAAAGTTACGGCCTCGCGATGAGCCTGCAATCGGGCGACATGGTCACCGATCCGGGCCTGTTCTTCATCGCAAGCTGCATGATCACGCTGGTCGGCGGCACCATGTTCCTGATGTGGCTGGGCGAGCAGATCACCGCGCGCGGCGTCGGCAACGGCATTTCGCTCATCATCTTTGTCGGCATCATCGCCGAGGTGCCCGCCGCGCTGGCGCAGTTCTTTGCCTCGGGTCGCTCGGGCGCGATCAGTCCTGCGGTGATCATCGGAGTGATGCTGATGGTGGTGGCGGTCATTGCCTTCGTGGTGTTCATGGAGCGCAGCCTGCGCAAGATCCACATCCAGTATCCGCGCCGCCAGGTGGGGATGAAGGTCTATGATGGCGGCTCGTCGCACCTGCCGGTCAAGGTCAACCCGGCGGGGGTGATCCCGGCGATCTTTGCCTCGTCGCTGCTCTTGCTGCCTGCCACGGTGGGCACGTTCTCGGGCAGTTCGACCGGCCCGGTCATGTCCACGATCCTGGCCTATTTCGGCCCCGGACAGCCGCTTTACCTGCTGTTTTTCACCGTGATGATCGTGTTCTTCACCTATTTCTATACCTTCAACGTGGCGTTCAAGCCCGACGAGGTGGCCGAGAACCTCAAGAATCAGAACGGGTTCGTTCCCGGCATCCGCCCCGGCAAGCGGACGGCGGAATTTCTTGAATACGTGCTCAACCGCGTCCTCGTGCTCGGCTCGGCCTATCTCGTGGCGGTGATGCTGTTGCCGGAAATCCTGCGCAACCAGTTCGCGATCCCGTTCTATTTCGGCGGCACCTCGGTGCTGATCGTGGTCTCGGTGACGATGGATACGATCCAGCAGGTGCAATCGCATCTTCTGGCGCATCAATACGAGGGGTTGATCGAGAAATCGCAACTGAGCGGCAGAGGGCGCAAGAAGGGCCGCCGCAAGGCAAAGGGAGGGGCACGCCGATGAACATCATTCTTCTGGGACCGCCGGGTGCGGGCAAGGGAACGCAGGCGCAGATGCTGGTCGAGGGTCGCGACATGATCCAGCTTTCGACCGGGGACATGCTGCGCGCTGCCAAGGAGAGCGGTACCGAGATGGGCCGTATCGTGGCCGATGTGATGGCACGCGGCGATCTGGTGACCGACGAGATCGTGATCGGCCTCATCCGCGAGAAATTGCAGGGCGAAAAGCGCGGCGGCTTTATCTTCGACGGCTTTCCGCGCACGCTGGCGCAGGCCGACGCGCTGGCCGATCTGCTCGACGAGCAGGGCGAGACGCTCGATGCCGTGGTGGAAATGCGCGTCGAGGACGACGTGCTTGTGAAGCGCATCGTGAACCGCGCCGCCGAGGCCGCCGCCGCCGGACAGCCGGTGCGCGCCGATGACAACGAGCAGAGCGTGCGCCACCGCCTGATGGAATATTACAAGAAGACCGCGCCGCTCATCGGCTATTACCATGCCAAGGGGCAACTGGCCTCGGTCGATGGCATGGGCAGCATGGACGAGGTCAAGGCGGCGATCGCGGCGGTGCTTGACAAGTGAGGTAAAGCGGGGCTTGACGCCCCCCTCATTTCCCCATACCCAACGCTATCTCTCGCGCGAGAGTGATTCCCGCTGGGGTTCCCGGTGGTATCGACATCCCGAATTCAGCCGCGGCCCGGAGCGATCAGCGCGTCGGGCCAACGTTGTGAAAAAAGGTTCTGGCGTTACGGAACCGCAACGAAAAGGACAAGACACTTGGCACGTATTGCCGGCGTAAACATCCCGACATCGAAAAGGGTGCCCGTCGCCCTGACCTATATCACCGGAATCGGCCCCTCCTCGGCCCGCGCGATTTGCGAGGCCACGGGCATCGATCAGACCCGCCGCGTCAACGAGCTCTCGGATGCCGAAGCGCTGGCGCTACGCGAGCATATCGACGCCAATTATACCGTCGAGGGCGACCTGCGCCGCGAGACGCAGATGAACATCAAGCGCCTGATGGACCTTGGCTGCTACCGTGGCCTGCGCCACCGCCGCAACCTGCCGGTTCGCGGTCAGCGCACGCATACAAATGCCCGCACCCGCAAGGGCCCGGCAAAAGCCATTGCCGGCAAGAAGAAATAAGGGAGGGCACGAGATATGGCACGCGATACCAAGCGCACGAAGAAGAAGGCCTCCAAGAACATCGCCACCGGGGTGGCGCATGTGAACTCGTCCTTCAACAACACCAAGATCCTGATTTCCGATGTGCAGGGCAATGCCATTGCTTGGTCGTCGGCGGGCACGATGGGCTTCAAGGGGTCGCGTAAATCGACCCCCTATGCCGCGCAGCTTGCTGCCGAGGATGCTGGCAAGAAGGCTCAGGAACACGGGATGCGCACCCTCGATGTCGAGGTGCAGGGCCCCGGTTCGGGCCGCGAATCGGCGCTGCGCGCGCTCGCGGCGGTGGGGTTCAACATCACCTCGATCCGCGACGTGACGCCGATGGCCCATAACGGCTGCCGTCCGCCGAAGCGCCGCCGCGTCTGACCGAAGCGTTTAAGAGGCGGGCCGCGCGTCTGTGCGCGGTCCGTTGCGTCATTTGAAAACCTCGGGCGTCGCGGCCTATCGGACATGGGGCGGCGACAGGAATGGAGGGATGCATGATCCACAAGAACTGGGCAGAGCTGGTCAAGCCGACACAGCTCGATATCAAGCCGGGCAACGACCCGCTGCGGCAGGCCACGGTTGTGGCAGAGCCGCTCGAGCGCGGTTTTGGCCTCACGCTCGGCAATGCGCTGCGGCGCGTGCTTTTGTCGTCGCTTCAGGGTGCGGCCATCACCGCCGTGCAGATGGACAACGTGCTGCACGAGTTTTCCAGCGTGCCGGGCGTGCGCGAGGATGTGACCGATATCGTGCTCAACCTCAAGGGCGTCGCGATCCGCATGGAGGTCGAAGGGCCCAAGCGGCTGACCGTGAACGCCAAGGGGCCGGGGGTTGTCACCGCCGGTGATATCTCCGACAGCGCGGGTATCGAGATCCTCAACAAGGACCATGTCATCTGCCACCTCGACGAGGGTGCGGAATTCTACATGGAACTGACCGTGAATACCGGCAAGGGCTATGTCGCCGCCGACAAGAACAAGCCCGAGGATGCGCCCATCGGCCTCATTCCGATCGACGCGATCTATTCGCCGATCACGCGCGTGAGCTATGAGGTGCAGCCGACCCGCGAGGGGCAGGTGCTCGATTACGACAAGCTGACCCTCAAGCTCGAGACCGACGGCTCCATCACCCCCGACGATGCCGTGGCCTATGCCGCGCGTATCCTTCAGGATCAACTTTCGATCTTCGTCAACTTTGACGAGCCGGAAGCGGCGGGCCGCCAGGATGACGAGGACGGGCTGGAATTCAACCCGCTCCTGCTCAAGAAGGTGGACGAGCTGGAACTGTCGGTGCGCTCTGCCAACTGCCTCAAGAACGACAATATCGTCTATATCGGCGATCTCATCCAGAAGACCGAGGCCGAGATGCTGCGCACGCCGAACTTTGGCCGCAAGTCCCTCAACGAGATCAAGGAAGTGCTGTCTGGCATGGGCCTTCACCTCGGCATGGATGTCGAAGACTGGCCGCCCGATGATATCGAGGACCTCGCCAAGAAATTCGAGGACGCCTTTTAAGGCGTCCTCTGACGATCCGGGCAATCCCGCCCCAAGGAGAGCGGCTGACACGCATCAGACCGCCGGACAAAGCAAAACGCTTAGGAGATAGAAAATGCGTCACGCAAGAGGATACCGCCGCCTGAACCGCACCCACGAGCACCGCAAGGCGCTGTGGGCGAACATGGCCGGCTCGCTCATCGAACATGAGCAGATCAAGACCACCCTGCCCAAGGCCAAGGAACTGCGCCGGATCATCGAAAAGCTGGTCACATTGGCCAAGCGCGGCGATCTGCACGCCCGCCGCCAGGCGGCTGCGCAGCTCAAGCAGGATATCCACGTCGCCCGGCTCTTTGATGTGATCGGCCCGCGCTACAAGGATCGCCAGGGCGGCTATGTCCGCGTGCTCAAGGCCGGGTTCCGCTACGGCGACATGGCACCGATGGCGATCATCGAATTCGTCGAGCGTGACGTTTCCGCCAAGGGTGCCGCCGACCGTGCCCGCGTCGAGGCCGAAGAGGCCGCCGAAGACTGATACGCGCCAAGCCACCCGGTTTGACCCAGACCCCCGCCACACCCGGCGGGGGTTTTGCGTTTGCGAGGGAGGGGTAGTGGCGCGTGAAAGAGGCAGCGCGGGCTTGTATTGCCGTGATCCTGTCGGCATATCTTGGCGATGCTTTCCGCAAGAGGCCGCACGCCGTGATCCCGAGCCTGATGCACGCATTGCCCGTTGTCATAGCCCCGCCCGCGAGCGCAAGGTGTCTGGCCTGTGTGCGGTGCCGCATTGTGGAGCGGCGCGATGGCTGATCTTTTTGACAGCTCGCCCGAGGGGGCACCCTCTGCGGCGCCGCGCCCGCTGGCTGACCGGTTGCGCCCGCGTGCGCTCTCAGAGGTGATCGGGCAGCAGGCGGTGCTTGGCTCCGAGGGTGCGCTTGGCGTGATGCTGGCGGCGGGCAGTCTTGGCTCGCTCATCCTGTGGGGGCCGCCGGGGGTGGGCAAGACGACCATCGCGCGGCTTCTGGCGCATGAGACCGACCTGCATTTCGTGCAGATCAGCGCCATTTTCACCGGCGTGCCGGAGTTGCGCCGCGTGTTCGAAGAGGCACGGCACCGGCGCGGCAACGGGCAGGGTACGCTGCTATTTGTCGATGAGATTCACCGCTTCAACCGCGCGCAGCAGGATGCGTTCCTGCCGCATATGGAGGATGGCACGATCCTTCTGGTGGGGGCGACCACGGAAAATCCGTCTTTCGAGTTGAATGCCGCGCTTCTGAGCCGGGCGCAGGTGATGGTGCTGGAGCGGCTGTCGCTGGCCGATCTGGAGCTTTTGGCGCAGCGTGCCGAGAGGGAGTTGGGCCGCGCCCTGCCGCTTGACGGGCTGGCGCGCGAGGCGCTGTTGGAGATGGCCGATGGTGATGGCCGCGCGCTCTTGAATCTGATCGAGCAGGTGGCAGCGTGGACGGTCGAGGGGCGGCTCGATAGCGCGGCGCTGGCCGCGCGGCTGATGCGGCGGGCGGCGCACTATGACAAATCGGGCGACGCGCATTACAACCTCATTTCCGCGCTGCACAAATCGGTGCGCGGCTCGGACCCGGATGCCGCGCTTTACTGGCTGGCGAGGATGCTGACGGGGGGCGAAGACCCGCGATATCTCGCGCGGCGCATCACCCGCATGGCGATCGAGGATATTGGCCTTGCCGACAGCCACGCGCAAACCGTCTGCCTGCACGCCTGGGAGATATACGAGCGGCTGGGCAGCCCCGAGGGCGATCTGGCGCTGGGGCAGGCGGTGATTTACCTGGCGCTCGCGCCGAAATCGAACGCGGGTTACGGCGCGTTCAAGGCGGCGCTGCGCGATGCCAGGAAGACCGGCAGCGAACCACCGCCCAAGCATATCCTGAACGCGCCCACCTCGCTTATGAAGGAGCAGGGCTATGGCGCGGGCTATCAATATGACCACGATGCCGAGGATGGATTTTCGGGGCAGGACTATTTCCCCGAGGGGATGAAGCGCCCGACCTACTATCTGCCGCCCGAACGCGGGTTCGAGCGCGAGTTGAAAAAGCGGCTCGATTATTTCGCCAAGCTTCGAACGCGACGCGGCTGAGCGGACGCTTTAGATAATTGAGAACGCGGTGGTCCGCAGCAACAGGAAATCAACCGATACGGATGTCATGGCGAGGCTCTCTTCAGCGTGGCGATGGCTTTCAACGCTTCTGGAAGAGTGCGGGGTGGATGATATAGGCGATGCGGCCGCCGTCGGAATCGCCCCCCGGCGTTTTGGCATATCGGTGATGACCCGCGGCACCGAGGGGCGTGAGTCTGCGGCGCGCGCGCTACTCGATCTGCCGTCCGGGGAGCACGCGAAACGGCTCCTGCCGGTCTCCGTTGATCCACGCATACGCATCCTCGCCGACGCGCACCAGCGCATAGGGCGTCCATCCGGTGCTGCGCCACCAGCTCTCGTAATCGTTGGTGTCGGGGTTGGTGCGCCACCGCCCCTCATCCGCGCGCCCGCCCTCGGGCACATAGATTGTGGTGCCGTCGGGGGCGTAATATTGCCGATAGGCAGTGCCCGACCAGGTGCCGGTGATCGTGTTGCCCGACAAGAGCGCCTCGATCTCGGGACCCGAGAGCTTGACCGAGGCCGCCATTGCCACCCCCCCGCCAATCAACGAGGCAACCAGCACAAGCCCCATGAAAACACGGCGTTCCATGATGAACCCTCCCTTACTACAGGGGCAGTATCGCAGAAAAGCCGGTGTGACGCGACCGGTTTCCGCCTTGGGACGCCGCGTCAGGCCGGGGCAATCAGGATTGCGCGGAAATCGTTGACATTGGTCAGCGTCGGGCCGGTGACGACCTGATCGCCGATCGCGGCGAAAAACCCATGCGCATCGTTGCGCGCCAGCGCCCGCGCCGGATCAACCCCGGCCGCGCGGGCGCGCGCCAGCGTGTCGGGCGCGATGGTGGCCCCGGCCACCTCGGCGGCCCCGTCCACCCCGTCGGTATCGCAGGCGATGGCTTGAATGCCCCCGGCCCCCGCCAGCGCCACGGCCAGCGCGAGGGCATATTCCGCGTTCGGGCCGCCCGTGCCGTCGCCGCGCCGGGTGACGGTCAATTCCCCGCCCGACAAGAGCAGGACGGGGGCCGCGCCGGGGGGCATCGCCGCCTGCACGTCGCGGGCAAGGCTTGCGTGCTCTCGGGCCACGTCGCGCGCCTCGCCCTCTATCGCATCGCCCAGCATCTCGACGCGGATGCCCTCTGCGCGTGCCAGATCGGCGGCAGCCTCCAGCGATTGGGACGGGGCTGCGAAGATCACGTTCTCGACCCGCGAGAGGCGCGGATCGCCGGGCGCGATGGCACCGGTGTCGCGCTCCAGCGCCGCGCGCGCGGCACCGGGCAGGTCAATCCCGTAGCGCGCCACCAGTGCGCGCGCCTGCGTCCCTGTCCCCGCCTCGCCCACGGTCGGGCCAGAGCCGATCATCCCCGGATCGTCCCCCGGCACGTCCGATATCAGCAGCGCCAGCATCCGCGCGGGGTGGGCGGCGGCGGCTAGCTGCCCGCCCTTGACCCGGCTCAGATGCTTGCGGATGGCATTCATGTGCCCGATGGGCGCGCCCGAGGCCAGCAGGGCGGCGTTGACCGCGCGCTTGTCCTCCAGAGTCATGCCGCCCGCCGGTGCCACCAGCAGCGACGACGCCCCGCCCGAAATGAGCGCCAGCACCGTGTCGCCCGCGCCGAGCCCCCCGACCAGCCGCAGCATCCGGTCGGTCGCGGCGCGTCCGGCCTCGTCGGGGACCGGATGCGCCGCCTCGACGATCTCGATACCCTGGCAGGGCCGCGCATAGCCGTAGCGCGTGATGATCAGCCCCTCGCACGGCCCCCACGCCGCCTCCACCGCCTCGGCCATGCGCGCGCTGGCTTTGCCGGCCCCGATCACCACGCATCGCCCCTCGGGGCGGGGCGGCAGATGCGCGGCAAGGCTGCGCATCGGGTCTGCCACCGCCACGGCGCGCTCGAACAGCCGATGCAGGAAGATGCGCGGATCAGTCATGCCGGGCGGGTCCCGTCGCGCGCATGGATATCGCGGCGGTCATGGGCACACCCGGTATCCGGGCAGCGGGATTTGTTCGATCTTCATGCCTGTTCCATCGCACGGCTTGCCGATACGCGCAGCATTTCAGAAATACCGGCACGCGACAATCGCGATGATCGACGGACAAGAGCCCGCCAGATCGGTGCCCGGTGGTCTGGATGCAATCCTCGCGGTGCCTTAAACGTGCCGGTCGACCATCATCTTCTTGATCTCTGCAATCGCCTTGGCGGGGTTGAGGCCCTTGGGGCAGGTTTTCGTGCAGTTCATGATGGTGTGGCAGCGGTAGAGCTTGAACGGGTCTTCCAACTCGTCGAGCCGCTCGCCGGTGGCCTCGTCGCGGCTATCGATGATCCAGCGATAGGCGTGCAGGAGCGCGGCGGGGCCGAGATATTTGTCGCCGTTCCACCAATAGGACGGGCAGGAGGTCGAGCACGACGCGCACATCACGCATTCATAAAGCCCGTCAAGCTTCTCTCGGTCCTCGATCGACTGCCGCCACTCTTTCGCGGGGCGGTTGGTCTTGGTTTCCAGCCACGGCATGATCGAGGCGTGCTGCGCGTAGAAATGAGTGAGGTCGGGGATGAGATCCTTGACCACCGGCATATGCGGCAGCGGGTAGATCTTCACATCGCCCTTGATCTCGTCCATGCCGTAGATGCAGGCGAGCGTGTTGATCCCGTCGATATTCATCGCGCAAGAGCCGCAAATCCCCTCGCGGCAGGAGCGGCGAAAGGTCAGCGTCGGGTCGATCTTGTTCTTGATATAGATGAGCGCATCCAGAACCATCGGGCCGCAATCGTCGAGATCGACGAAATAGGTATCGACGCGCGGGTTCTGGCCGTCATCGGGGTTCCAGCGGTAAATCTGGAACTTGCGCGTGGTCTTGGCCCCTTCGGGCTTGGGCCATGTCTTGCCCGTGGTCATACGCGAATTCTTGGGCAGGGTGAGTTGAACCATGACTTAACACTCCCTCATGTGGGCGATGGTGATCCGGGACAAGCCGAAGGCGGGCACGGGGTGGACAGCTTTGCACATGGCCTCAGTCCCGCTTGATACAATATGTCGAGCCGCCGAAGATAACCGGGGCATGTCGCGGGCAGGCGCGATAGGTTTTCTGTTGTGTCTTCTGTGCCCCCGCCGCGAATCGGGGCGTTGCTGCCCGGCCCAGTCTTTCATCGGCACATTGGTTGACCCGGTCGGTTTGCGCGGGCGACAGGTTTGCACCGGGAAGAATCCAGGTGATCGTTTGCCCGCCGGGCGGCAATTCCGGCCATTCTGCACCAAAACGCGCGGCCCCGCGCAGCCCCATCTCGTATCGGCAATCGAGGATGGCGGCGCGCTGTTCCTGCACCGGGATATACCGGTCGGGATCGGCCACAGCGAGAGCGGGGGCGGTGACGCTCAGACAGGCGACAAGGGCGGGAAAGAAAACCGCCCTTCGAGACAGGAACATCAAAACGTCCTTTCCTTCGGCGCGATTTTCTTGAGGCTGATACCGCCCTGATCCTCGGGGGTGATCGGGTCTTCGATGATCGGGCGATAGCTGAGATCGACATCGGTCGCGCCAATCCGCGCGATGGTGTGGACGCGCCAGTTCTCGTCGTCGCGGGTGCTGAAATCCTCATGCGCGTGGGCGCCGCGGCTTTCATGGCGTGCCTCGGCGCCAAAGATCGTGGCCAGCGCGCAGGGCATCAGGTTCGTGAGTTCCAGCGTTTCCATCAGGTCGCTGTTCCACACGAGGCTGCGGTCGGTGACCTTGATATCGGCCATCTTGGCGGCAACGCCCTTCATCTTGTCCACGCCTTCGGCCAGCGTCTTGGATGTGCGGAAGACGGCGGCATCGGCCTGCATGGTCTTTTGCATCTCAAGCCGCAGATCGGCGGTGGGCACCGCGCCCTTGGCGTGGCGCAGCGTGTCGAAGCGATCGAGCGCCTTGTCCACTTCGGCGGTGTTGGTCGCGGGCACCGGGCTTTCGGCATCCACCACTTTACCGGCACGAATCGCCGCCGCACGGCCGAACACCACGAGATCGATCAGCGAGTTGGAGCCGAGCCGGTTCGCGCCATGCACGCTCGCACAGGCGGCCTCGCCCACGGCCATCAGGCCGGGCACCACGGCGTGCGGGTCATCTTTGGTAGGGTTGATGACCTCGCCCCAGTAATTCGCCGGGATGCCGCCCATGTTGTAATGAACGGTGGGCAGAACCGGGATCGGCTCCTTGGTCACATCGACCCCGGCAAAGATGCGCGCGCTCTCGGAAATGCCCGGCAGGCGCAGGTGCAGGGCCTCGGGCGGCAGGTGGCTGAGATTGAGGTGGATGTGATCGCCCCCCGGCCCCACACCGCGCCCCTCGCGGATTTCCATGGTCATGCAGCGGCTGACATAGTCTCGCGGGGCGAGATCCTTATAATTGGGGGCATAGCGCTCCATGAAGCGCTCGCCCTCCGAATTGGTCAGATATCCTCCCTCGCCGCGCGCGCCCTCGGTAATCAGGCACCCGGCACCGAAAATGCCGGTGGGGTGGAACTGCACGAATTCCATGTCTTGCAAGGGCAGGCCGGCGCGCGCCACCATCCCGTTGCCGTCACCGGTGCAGGTATGCGCCGAGGTCGCCGAGAAATAGGCGCGGCCATAACCGCCGGTGGCCAGCACCACCATCTTGGCGTTGAATACGTGGATCGTGCCATCGTCGAGCTTCCAGCAGACAACGCCGGTGCAGGCACCATCGGTCATCACCAGATCAATGGCGAAATACTCGATATAGAACTCGGCCTTTTCCTTGAGGCTCTGACCATAAAGCGTGTGCAGGATCGCGTGACCGGTGCGGTCGGCGGCAGCACAGGTGCGCTGCACCGGGGGGCCTTCGCCGAATTCGGTGGTGTGGCCGCCAAAGGGGCGCTGATAGATCTTGCCCTCCTCGGTGCGCGAGAACGGCACGCCGTAATGCTCCAGCTCGTAAACCGCCTTCGGGGCCTCGCGCGCGAGATATTCCATCGCGTCCGTGTCGCCAAGCCAGTCGGACCCCTTGACCGTGTCATACATATGCCATTGCCAGCTATCGGGGCCCATGTTGCCAAGGCTTGCCGCGATGCCGCCTTGCGCCGCCACGGTGTGGCTCCGCGTCGGGAATACCTTGGTCACGCAGGCCGTGCGCAGCCCCTGTTCGGCCATGCCGAGCGTCGCGCGCAGCCCCGCGCCGCCTGCGCCCACAACCACGACGTCATAATCATGCGTCTCGTATTCGTATGCAGCCATTTGTTCAGGTCCTCACAGCGCGATCTTGGCAAGGGCGAAAAGCCCGGTGGCGATCAGCCCGTAACTTAGGATTGTGACGAAGATGACAAGCGCGCGGCGGGTGCTGCCGTGGCTGTAATCCTCGATCATGGTCTGTGCGCCCGCCGCGAAATGGCGCAGCCCGAAGAAGAGCACCAGCGCGGTCAGAATCGCCATCGCAGGATGGGCAAGCGCATCCAGCACCGCAGCCCGGTCACCGCCAAGCGTGCGCCCGAAGACCACGAGAAATACCGGGATGATGAGCGCGAGGCCCACGCCCGACAGTTTCATATACCAGAAATGTTCGGTGCCTGTGCCCGAGGCACCCTTGCCCTCGGCGCGTTTGCGTGCGGTCAGATAGCGCATGTGATCCTCCTCAGACCAGGATGAGCGTGATGGCGGTGAGGACGACCGAGCCGATGATGACGCCCCAGCCCAGTTTCTCGGCGGTCGGGATGTCCATCCCCTTGCCCGCGTCGAAATAGAGGTGCCGCAGACCGGCGAGGTAATGATACCACACTGCCCAGAGCGACAATGTCAGCACCAGATCGCCGAACCAAGAGGTGAGCACCGCGTTGGCGGTCGCGAAATAGGCGTCCGATGTCGAGGCCGCGAGCAGCCACCACACGATCAGCAGCGCCGCGACGACAAGTGCGTTGCCGGTGATCCGCGTCAGGATCGAGGTGATCGATGTCAATTGCGGGCGATAGATTTGCAGGTGCGGCGAAAGCGGGCGTTCAACCTCTGTGGTTTCGGCCATGAGGGACCTCCTTGATGATCGGCGGCGGCACGGGGCCTGCGCGGGGTTACCCCCGTTTTGCCGCGTTTTGCCGCGCCTGTCACCTGTTACAAACGGTATTCAGGCCCATACGGACAATTCGCCGCAAAAAATGCGTGTTTGTGATCACGTAAAATCTCGTGTGATCACAATGACCGGGGAGTCACCGGGCGACTCACCCCGCAGCACGGCCCATTTTGCGACGCGCAGGCACAACCGCGCCGCTTTGCTCAATCAATCATGTGATCACAAGCGTGCCACGCTTACGCGCCGCGCTGCTCCAGCGCCTCGATCCGGGCCTTGAGCGCCTCGTTTTCCTCGCGCGCCTTCTGCGCCATTGCGCGCACGGCGTCGAATTCCTCGCGGGTCACGAAATCGCGATCCGCCAGCCAGCGGTCGATCAGCGATTTCATCGCCGTCTCGGCCTCGGTCCGCGCGCCCTGCGCCACGCCCATCGCGTTGGTCATCAACTGGCTCAGATCGTCGAGCACCTTGTTTCGCGTCTGCATCGCTTGTCTCCGGCGTTACCTTTACCTGTTATATGGCCCTCGGACCGCCGATCACAAGGTTGACTTTCCCCACACCCGAGAGGCACAGAGATGCACATGAACGCCGTCCTCCCCTTTCCCGATATCGCGCCCGAAATCGTGTCGATCACGCTCTTCGGCATGGAATTCGCGCTGCGCTGGTATGCGCTGGCCTATATCGCGGGGATCGTGATCGGCTGGCGGATCGTGGTTGCCACGGTCAGGCGCCCCGCGCTCTGGCCCGGCGAGCGCGCCCCGATGGAACCAAGGGACGTGGAGGACCTGCTCACCTGGGTGATCCTCGGGGTGATCCTCGGCGGGCGGCTGGGCTATGTGCTGTTCTACCAGCCGGGATATTATCTTTCCCATCCGGGCGAGATTCTACAGGTCTGGCAGGGCGGCATGGCGTTTCACGGCGGCCTTCTGGGCGTCATCCTGGCGGTGATCCTGTTCGCGCGCGCGCGCGGCATCAACTGGGTCTCGGTGGCCGATGCGCTCTGCATGGTGACGCCGGTGGGGCTTTTGCTGGGGCGGATCGCCAATTTCATCAATGCCGAACTGTGGGGGCGGCCAACCGATCTGCCCTGGGGCGTGATCTTTCCGGGGCGCGCGGCGCATGATTGCGCGGGGGCTGTGGCGGGGCTGTGCGCGCGCCACCCCTCGCAGCTCTACGAGGCGGCGCTTGAGGGGCTGATTCTCGGCGCGATCCTGTTGTGGCTGGGCTGGCGGCGCGGGGCGCTGCGCCTGCCCGGCACGCTCACCGGCGTGTTTTTTGCAGGCTACGGGGTGGCGCGATTTATGGTGGAATTCGTGCGCCAGCCCGATGCGCAATTCGTCGCGCCGGGCAATCCGCTGGGGCTGGCCTTTCACATCAACGGCTACGGGCTGACGATGGGGCAGACGCTGTCGCTGCCGATGATCGCCTTCGGGCTGGGGATGATCCTCTGGGCGCGGCGGCGCGCGCAGGCGCAAACCGCATGACGCCGCTGGGCGCAAAGCTTGCCCGCCAGATCGTGGCCACCGGGCCGATGAGCCTCGCGGATTACATGGCCGCCTGCCTGATGCATCCCGAGCATGGATATTACGCCACCCGCGATCCGTTCGGGGTGGGGGGTGATTTCGTGACCGCCCCGGAAATCAGCCAGATGTTTGGAGAGCTGACCGGCCTCGCCCTCGCGCAATGCTGGCTCGACCAGGGCGCACCCGCGCCGTTTGTGCTGGCAGAGCCCGGCCCCGGTCGCGGCACGCTCATGGCCGATCTGCTGCGCGCGACAAGGGGCGTGCCGGGGTTTCACGACGCGCTGCGGCTCCACCTTGTCGAGGCCTCGCCCGCCCTGCGCAAGGTGCAGGCGCAGACCATCGGACGCGATGACATCATCTGGCACGATACCATCGAGACGCTGCCCCCCGGCCCGCTCTACCTCATCGCCAACGAGTTCTTCGACGCGCTGCCGATCCGGCAATTCCAGCGCGGCGAGACCGGCTGGCGCGAGCGCATGGTGGCAACAGGCCCCGCGGGCCTTGTGCCCGGCCTTGGCCCCGAGGGCGCGCGCCTCGATCTGGATCACCGCTTGGGCGATACGCGCCCCGGCGATATTGTCGAGACCTGCGCGCCCGCCACCGCCATCGCCGCCGAGATCGGCGCGCGCATCGCCGAATATGGCGGTGCCGCGCTTATCGTCGATTATGGCGGCTGGCGCTCGCTGGGCGATACGTTCCAGGCGGTCGCAGATCACGCGCCGACCGATCCGTTCGCTGCGCCGGGCATGGCCGACCTCACCGCGCATGTGGATTTCGAGGCGCTGGCCCGCGCCGCCGGCCCCGCCGCGCATACCCGCCTTTGCCCGCAGGGCGTGTTCCTCGCGCGGCTCGGGATCGCGGCGCGCGCCGAGGCGCTGGGCCGTGGCATCTCGGGCGCGGCGCTGGAGGCGCATGTTGCCGCAACTCACCGCTTGACCGGGGCGGAGGAAATGGGGACGCTCTTCAAGGTGCTGGGCCTCTACCCGCCCGGTGCCGCCCCGCCACCGGGATTGGAGCCATGACGCTGGAAATCATCACCGCAGACGCGCTCACCCCCCTGCGCCACGGGTTCTTTACCCGGCGGGGCGGGGCGTCTTCGGGCGTGTTCGCGGGGCTGAATTGCGGACCGGGCTCATCCGATCAGGCCGAGATCGTGACCATCAACCGCGCCCGCGTGGCCGAGGCGATGCAGGTCGCCGCCGATCACCTTGTCACCGTGCATCAGGTGCATTCCGCCGATGTCGTGCAGGTTGCCGCGCCGCTTGACGCGCGCCCGCGCGCCGATGCCCTTGTGACCGCAACGCCCGGCCTTGCCCTCGCGATCCTCACCGCCGATTGCCAGCCGGTGCTGTTCGCCGACCCGGAGGCAGGCGTGATCGGGGCTGCCCATGCCGGCTGGCGCGGGGCGCGCGATGGGGTGCTCGAAGCGACGATTGAGGCGATGGAGGCGATCGGGGCCGCGCGCGCGCGCATCACGGCGGTGATCGGCCCGTCGATCAGCCAGCGCAATTACGAGGTCGGTCCAGAACTGCTCGAAGATTTCCTCGCCGACGATCCCGAGAGCGCGCGGTTTTTTGCCAATGGCACGGGTGACCGCTATCAGTTCGACCTGCCGGGCTATGGGCTGTGGCGGCTGCTGCGCGCGGGCGTGGGGCACGCGGACTGGACCCGCCATTGCACCTATGCCGACCCGGATCGGTTTTATTCCTATCGCCGCGCCACCCATGAGGGGGCGGCGGATTATGGCCGCCTCATCTCGGCGATCCGGCTCTGAGCGTGCCGCGCCCTTATCGCGTCGCCGCCCGATACCACCGTGCCACCGCCCGCCGCTCCTCTTCTTCCATGAAGCTTACATTGGCGGGGGGCATGGCGTGGGTCACGCCCACCTGGAGATAGATCGCCCGCGCCGCGCTGGCGTGGCACATGGCGCAGCGGCCGGGGATGATCGCCGCCACCTCCTCGAATCCGTCGGCCTCGGCAAAGACCTGCTCGGCGGCGCTCAGGGGGCGCGCCTCTGATGCCTCGTAGGTATCATGCTGCAAGGGCAGGTTAGAGAGCCACATGATGCCCGCGAACAGGATCGCCGTCACCGCCCATGTCCACCATTTCATCCCCCCGCCCGCGTGCATGGTGTTGAAGAAATGCCGGATCAAGACCCCCATCAGGAACACCAGCGCCGCGATGAGCCAGTTCCACTGGGTGGCAAATGCCAGCGGATAGTGGTTCGACAGCATCAGGAACACCACCGGCAGCGTGAGATCGTTGTTATGCGTCGAGCGCAGCTTGGCGATGCGCCCGTATTTCGCATCCGGCACCCGGCCCGCGCGCAGATCGGCCACCACGATCCGCTGGTTCGGCATGATGATGAAAAACACGTTTGCCGTCATGATCGGGGCGGTAAAGGCTCCGAGGTGCAGAAACGCCGCCCGCCCGGTGCGCGCGCGGCGGCAGATCATCCGCCCGGCGCAGGCCAAGGTCGAGCGCCACGAAATAGAACGACGCGCCGATCCACGCGATGGCGGTGACAACATGAAGCCACCGCACCGCGAATCCCAGCGCGTCCCAGATGATCGCCGGATCGGGCATTTTCGGCCTCCTTGCCTCTGCCTGCATGTGCCTTGTGCCACGGCGTGAGAGTGTCATGAAGTGACGCGGAAATCTCAGCCCTTTCAAGAAAGGTCGCCTTGCCTCCACGCTTGCGGATCGTGGCGCACTGGCTTAACCCGCGAAGGGGATGGCGGCAGCGAAAAAGACGGCGGCATGAAAAAGGCTCTGATTACCGGGATCACCGGGCAGGACGGATCGTATCTGGCGGAGTTCCTGCTGGAAAAGGGCTATGAGGTGCATGGCATCAAGCGGCGTGCCTCGCTCTTCAACACCGGTCGGATCGACCACATCTATCAGGATCCGCATTCCAACCATCAGCGGCTCCGGCTGCATTACGGCGATCTGACCGACAGCTCCAATCTCACCCGCATCCTCTCGGAGGTGCGGCCTGACGAGGTGTATAACCTCGGCGCGCAAAGCCATGTCGCGGTCAGCTTCGAGGCCCCGGAATACACCGCCGACGTGGACGCCATCGGCACGCTGCGCCTTTTGGAGGCGATCCGGTTTCTCGGGCTGGAAAAGACCACTCGCTTCTACCAGGCCTCGACATCCGAGCTTTTCGGGCAGGTGCAGGAAACCCCGCAGACCGAGACGACGCCGTTTCACCCGCGCTCGCCCTATGGCGTGGCCAAGCTCTACGCCTACTGGATCTGCGTCAATTACCGCGAGGCCTATGGTATCTATGCCTGCAACGGCATCCTTTTCAACCATGAGAGCCCGCGTCGGGGCGAGACCTTTGTCACCCGCAAGATCACCCGCGGTCTGGCCAATATCGCGCAGGGGCTGGAGGACTGCCTCTACATGGGCAATATCGACAGCCTGCGCGACTGGGGCCATGCCCGCGATTACGTGCGGATGCAGTGGATGATGCTGCAACAGGACGCGCCCGAGGATTTCGTGATCGCCACCGGCAAGCAATATTCGGTGCGCGACTTCATCCGCTGGACGGCGGCGGAGCTTGGCATCACGCTGGAATTTTCCGGCGAGGGCGTGAACGAGGTGGCCCGTGTCGCCGGGATCGAGGGGGATCGCGCCCCGGCGGTCCGGCCCGGCGACGTGGTGCTGCGCATCGACCCGCGCTATTTCCGCCCCGCCGAGGTAGAAACACTGCTCGGCGATCCGTCCAAGGCCAAGGCGCGGCTCGGCTGGGAGCCCGAGATCACCGCGCAGGAAATGTGCGCCGAGATGGTCGCCGAAGACCTGCGCACCGCACGGCGCCACGCGCTCTTGCGCGAGCATGGCATGGATATGCCGGTGAGTTTCGAGAACGGCTGATGATCGATATTTGATTAAACGTGCCCGATGCTGCACTGGGGACGGTTCTGACCTGGAGGGGACATTCGCAGTTTATCCCCCCGCGCGGAATCAAGCAACCGTCTCAGGACGGCGGGTTTGGTTGCCATGGCGTGTCGCGCTTGAGGACGGTGTTGGC
>NZ_JBEPPX010000023.1:0-63203 GCF_040547535.1 Roseovarius sp. MBR-78 | reverse complement strand
CGAAGCATTCGAAGCGTGGAAATTCGCAGCGAGTGCCGCTTGATGTACCATCGGCAACACAACTTTCTGACTGCGCGAGTTAACGTGACAACACCGTCAAAACTCATAAGTTTGTGTCACCAGCGAAAATCACCGTATTTGGCAGAGAGATTCTGTCACAGGGTTTGTGTTAGATGTGACGGATCAACCATCATCACCGCGCCACGCCTGAATTGAAGCAGGTCAGCTCTCGTTCGCTGCCTGGAACGCTTTCTTCGCTGCTGTGATCGCGTTCATGCAGGCGGGGACACCCGCATAGACCGACACCTGGAGAACAATCTCCACGATCTCCTCCCGTGTCACGCCGGTGTTCAGTGCAGCGCGGACGTGGAACTCCAACTGGCCCGGCGCGGTGCCCATTGCGGCCAGCATCGCCACGGTCAGCATTTCTCGGATGCGCAGGTCGATGCCGTCACGGCTCACGATGTCCGCGAAAGCATAACCCAGAACCAGTTCGGCAGCGTCAGGTGAGAATGCGTCAAGGTTGGCCTGCACCTTTGCAGGTGCGCCCGGTTCCAGCTTTTCCAGCAGGGCCATCGCCTCCGACAGCGGCTCGGCAATCCGGCTCATGCGTCCAAACCTTTCATGCCCTCTTCGGTGTAGCGGGCACCGGATACCGGGAGGGCAGCAAGCCCCTGTTCGATCTCCTGAAGGTCCGCATCACTCAGGCTGACGTCCACGGCGGCGGCATTGTCGCGCAGGTAGGTGACCCGCTTCGTGCCGGGGATCGGAACGATGTCGTCTCCCTTCGCCAGCAGCCACGCCAGCGAGAGCTGGGCCGGGGTGCAGCCCTTGCGTGCGGCGATCCGGCCTACCAGGTCCGCAATGCGTTTGTTGGAGGTCACGGCCTCTGTTTGAAACCGGGGAAGCGAGGCGCGGAAATCTCCATTCTCGAACTCGGCTTCGTCCTGAAACCGTCCGGTGAGAAACCCGCGGCCGAGCGGCGAATACGGTACGAACCCGATACCCAGCTCACGGCAGGCGGGCAGAACCTCGGCTTCGACCCCGCGCGACCAGAGAGAGTATTCGGTCTGCACAGCAGTGACCGGATGCGCGACATGGGCACGGCGCAAGGTCGCGGCGCTGACCTCGCAAAGACCGATCCGGTCGATCTTGCCTTCCTCGACCAGCCGCGAGAGGCCGCCCATCGTCTCCTCGATATCCTGTTCCCGGTCGATCCGGTGAACGTAATAGAGGTCGATCCGTTCCACCCCGAGCCGCTTCAGCGATCCCTCGCAGGCGGTCCTTGCATAGTCCGGGCTGTTGTCGAGACTGCGTCGGTATTCGCCAGGCGCGCGGACGATCCCGAACTTGGTCGCGATCTTCGGTCGGGCCTTCGACTGCGCTAGGAACGCGCCGATCAGCTCTTCGTTGTGATGCGGCCCATACATGTCGGCGGTGTCGAAAAAGTCGATCCCCAGAGCCATCGCTTCGTGCAGCACCCGCATCGAGATCTCGTCATCACGCGGGCCGTAGAACTCGCTCATCCCCATGCAGCCGAGACCGACGGCCGAAACCTCGAAGTCTTCCCCCAATGTCCGATGTTCCATGCCGCTCTCCTTTGCAGTTTACCTTGTCCGTTGACATGAGAAGTGGCATTTCCAATTAACGATAAACACCGTTGATAACGGTAAGGAGATTTCCAAAATCGGAAATAAGCTGATAGATGTCCTTGTCTGGGACGACATCCGTGCTTTTCTGGCCGTCGCTCGCGTGGGCACGCTGAGCGGCGCGGCCAGGCAGATGGGGCTGGGACTTGCCACTGTGTCGCGCCGGATCGAACGACTGGAAGCGGCGGTTGGCCAGCCGCTCTTCCTGCGCCAACAATCGGGCTACAGGTTGACTGACGACGGCACGGCTTTGGTGGAACGGGCGGAAGAGATGGAGGCGGCTGCACTCTCGCTCAGCTCCGGACTGCCGCAAGAGGCGACCGTTTCGGGCACCGTGCGGTTGGCCACGGCGGAAAACCTCGCGACCGGCCTGATCCTGCCAGAGCTTGCGCGGCTACGCGCAGAATATCCGGAACTCACTCTGGAGATCGTGACGGATATCGCCACGGTGAATCTGCATCGTCGCGATGCCGACATCGCCCTTCGCATGGTGAAGCCGGAGCGCGGCAACGTCACGCTGCAACGATTGGGCACACTGGGCTACGGTCTATACGGTGCGCCCGGTTATGTCGTCGCGCGAAGCGAGGCTATGGATGCGAGCGCATTTGACGCTGACGATTTCATCGGCTGGTCTGACACCTATGCCAGCCTTCCTGCTGCTCAATGGATCGAAAGGATGCTTAAAGGCCGTACGCCCGCGATCACGACAACCTCGCTTGCCACCCAGATCACTGCTTGCGCGACCGGACTTGGACTGGCCGTTCTGCCGCATTTCCTGGCTCGACCTCACGACCTGACCTGTCTGGACCCCGACATAGGGATCGACCAGTCGATCTGGCTCGTAACCCAATCCGATCTTGCCCAGTCCCGCCGCGTTCGCGTGGTGGCTGATTTCCTTCGTGACCTCGTCAAGCAACATGGCGCTGCGTTGAGCGGATGAGGCAATTTGAGCGGCATTGCCAAGTTGTTTGGCTGTGGCTGAGATGCTCGACGTTTGGTGGGTCATGGTTTCATCGCGAGTGCGTAATCTGCCCATAACTCGAATGCGTCTGCCTAGGCATGGCGATAGGATGTGGCGGTGAGGCGATAGCGGCGGGGTTTGAATATCGTGTTGATCTGGTCATGCGCGGCAAGGAAGCGCTGTGCCTGTCTGGGGGATTTGAAGCGGCCCATGATTTTCTCTCGTCGCCCGCGTCGGTCTGTGACTGCCCTCGATCCGGTTGTTGAGCCCTTTGTGGGCCCGGTGATCGGCCCCGGGCGCCAGACGTGCGATTGGCTTCGTGTAGCTGCGCAGCTTGTCGGTGATGACCACCCTCGGCGGGCCGAATTGAGCGATCAACCTTGTCAGAAATCGCTTGGCGGCTTTGGCATTGCGGCGTGTCTGAACCAGGATGTCGAGCGTGTCACCATTGCCATCGACGGCCCGCCACAGCCAGTGCTTCACGCCATTGATCGGCACAACGACCTCGTCCATGTGCCACTTGTCGTTCGGCTGCGGTCGGTCCCTGCGGATGCAGGCCGCGAAATGCGCGCCAAATCGGTTTACCCAAAGGCGGATCGCTTCACGGCGGACGATGACACCACGCTCCGCTAGGAGATCCTCAACATCCGCTGTGCTGAGCGCAAAGCGATGATAGGCCCAGACCGAATAGGCGACGATCTCGCGGGGAAAACGAAAGCCCTTCAGGCGTGGCATTGATGACGGTATCTGCATGGCACAACCGGTACCAACCTCAGAAGCCGCAAACAACTTGGCAATCACCTGCAACCTATCCTCACAAGGTTCGCACTAGCCGCAGCCCGTCATATACTGCTGCATGAATGTTCCGAGAGGCAACCGCATCACCGATACGAAACAGTGAAAAACTGGCGTCAGGGTTGCGCGTGATATCTTGGGAACGCCCAGCGAGCAACGCGTCCCGGTCCATCTCGCCAAAGTTGCACGAATGCGGTTTCAATGCAAAATACAGATCATCGAGCGGCACTGTGCCATTGTTGACCACGACCTGATCGACCTCGCGCGTCATTTGCGCCGTGCTGTAATCGCTGCAAAGATCGGCCAACAGCCTGTTGCCCTCCCGCCGCACTGCGTTGAGACGCCAGGTGACGGTGAAATGTACGTCTTTGCCCTGCACCTCGCGCAGGAATGGCGTCAATGTCATTGGCATCACCTCGGACGATAGCGCGCGGTCGGGGCTGACGATCTCGACCCGCGCGCCCGTCGCGGCGATCATCTCGGCGGCCTGAAGGCCCGCCGCATCGCCTGCATTGTCGAAGACCAGCACATTCTGGCCCGGTCGTGCGTCCCCTGACAGGATATCCCAGCTTGAGACAGGCAAATCCTGCCCGGCACGCAGCGGCACATCGTGTGGCAGCCCGCCGGTGGCGATGATCACCAGATCTGCATCCGAGCCCAGCACCGTTTCAGGCTCTGCAAGACTGTTGAAGTGAAACTGGACGCCCAGCCGGTCGCACTCGGCCATGCGCCAGCCGATGAGGGACAGGATTTCGCGTCGCCGCTCGGATTGGGCTATCAGCCGCACCTGGCCGCCGGGGTCATTGGCCGCCTCGTGCAGTTCGACATCATGTCCGCGCTCGGCGGCTACACGGGCGGCCTCAAGCCCGCCGGGACCAGCCCCGATCACAAGCACCCGGCGCGAAACGTCGGCGGGCGCTATGGAATGCGGCTGTTCCTGTTCCCGGCCCGTGGACGGGTTATGTGCACAGAGCGCGGCAGCACCTTGAAACCGCCGGTCGAGGCAGAAATTGACGCCCACGCACGGGCGAATACGATCCTCTTGCCCGGCCTCGATCCGGCGGACGATATCGGGATCGGCCAGATGTGCGCGGGTCATGCCGATCATGTCTACCATGCCGGTTGCGATTGCGTGGCGGGCGGTGGCGACATCCGCCACCTTGGCGGCGTGGAATACGGGGATACCTGTCGCCTCGCGCAACCGGGCCGCGGCGGCAAGATGTGGCGCGCTGCGCATGCCGTGCACGGGGATCATGTCGGTAAGACCCGCATCCGTATCAATGTGCCCCCGCGTGACATTGACGAAATCCACCAACCCGCTTTCCTTCAGGCGGCGGGATATTTCGAGCCCTTCCTCAGCGTCGACACCGTCCGCGCACATCTCGTCCCCGGCATAGCGCAGCCCCAGCAAGAAGCCGGACCCAACCCTGCGGCGCGTCTCTGTCAGCACCTCCATCGCCAGCCGCATGCGATTTTCGAGCGACCCGCCATAGGGCGCATCGAGATGGTTGGAGCGCGGTGACCAGAATTGGTCCAGCAAATGCCCCGTCGCGAGAAATTCGACACCGTCGAGCCCGGCCTCGTGCATGCGTTCGGCGGCGGTGGCGTAATCCTCGATGATCCGGGAAATATCCCAATCCTCTGCCAGTTTGGCGGCGTGGCGGTGCGAGATTTCGCGTTCCTGGCTCGATGATACGGTGGGGAGCCAATCTCCGCGGTCCCAACGTGTGCGCCGACCATGATGAGTCAACTGGATCATCACCGCGCAGCCCTCGTCATGACAGTCCTGCGCAAGGGCGTGCATCCAGGGCACGATCTCGTCGCGAAACGCCTCTATGCCTCCGCTCGATGGCGCGCTGTCGGGGGCGACCGATGCAGAGCCCATGGTCATGGTCAGCGCCACACCGCCCCGCGCCCGCGCCACATGATAGGCACGGTAGCGATCCTTGGGCAGCCCATCTTCGGCATAGCCGGGTTCATGGCCGGTGATCAGCAGACGGTTCTTCAAAGTCAGATGTCCGACCTGACAGGGTTGCAACAACGGATCGTCACGCATGGGGGAAATTCCTTTCCAGCAGTTCGGGTTCACCTTCATCGGACTGGCAGACGGGCACCCGTTTGCTGTGATCCTGACAGGAATGAAAGCGCATATGCTGTGGTATCCGGGCCAGAAACCGCAGAAAAAACCGTGACGAATGGTCGATACTGTGCAGGAGATGTGATTAGACGCTGCGCGGCCCGGCCTTAGGCACTATAGCAACGAATAAACAGAGGCTTGCGAACTTATGGCGAGACAACTCGATGAAGCGTCGGAAACCGAAAACGCGCAGGTGGCGGACAATACCCTGCGCGACAGCTTTCGCGTGGACAAGTTCATTGCCACGGCGCACCTGATCAGCCCGGCTGACCGCACGCTTTTGCACGAATTGACGGTTGGCGTCTTCTGGCCGCATCGCTGGCGCGACCTCGACGTGTTCATCTCGCTCGGCGAGGGTTATCTGGCGGTTGACGAGATCGGCCGCGCGATGGGGTCGGCCATGTGCTTTCGCGCGGGAAGCGATTTTGCCATGTTGGGCATGATGGTCACTGCGCCCCGCCTTCAGACGATGGGCACCGGTCGGTGGTTGTTGCGCCGGGTCATGAACGACTGTCCGGACATGGACCTGCGGCTGAGTGCGACACGTCAGGGGTACCGGCTCTACAAGGAAGCAGGCTTCGTTCCGCTTGGCACGATCTGGCAGCATCAGGGCGTGACCCGGCCAATCCACTTGCCCGCGCCTGTGCCGGGCCTTACCTTGCGCCCTATGGAACCCGCTGATGCGTCGCAAATTCGCGCACTGGACACGCACGCCTATGGCGCGGCGCGCGATGACACGATGGCGGCGATGTTGCATCTGTCCGATGGGATCGTGGTCGAATCCGGGGGCGAGATGCGTGGCTTTGCACTGCGCCGACGCTTTGGCCGGGGATGGGTCATCGGGCCGCTCGTCGCCGATACCGAGAGCATGGCCATGATGCTCGCGGCTCCGCTTATTCAACGCAGTCAGGGTGACTTTGTCCGCCTTGATACGCCAGTCGAAAGCGAGGAATTCGGTGCGTTTCTGTCGGCGGCCGGAATGGGCGTCTACGACACGGTTACCGAGATGTATCTGGGCAACCAGCGCCGCCCGCTAAGCGGCCCGAGGATGTTCGGGCTTGCCGCCCATTCCCTGGGCTGACCGGCAGCGGCCTCAGGATAGCCGATCCTTCAGCGAGAACCACAGCCCCACCAATGGCAGAAACCACGGACGCCCGGAATATCCCGGCACCGTGGGCCAGTCGAGACCGGCGAGCGGGTTGGCATCGGGGTGCCCCATGGCCATGTCCGCCAGAGACGCACCTACGAGCGTCGACATCTGCGCGCCATGCCCGGAATATCCCATGCCATAGATCATGCCGTCCAGTTCGCCCGCGCGGTGAAACCTGTCCTTGGTCATCCCGACAAGACCACCCCAACAATAGTCGATCTCGACATCGGCAAGCTGCGGAAATATCCGCGCCATCCCGGCGCGCAGAATCTCGCCCGATTTCGCGTCCGAGCGTTGGTCGGAACTGGCTGAAAACCGTGCGCGCCCGCCAAAGATGAGGCGGTTGTCGGGCGACAGGCGGAAGTAATTGCCGATATTCATCGAGGTTACGCAAGTGCGATTGCCGGGCAGGGTCGCGGCGACCTCTGCGTCAGTGAGCGGGCGCGTCGCCACGATGAACGAGCCGACCGAGATGATGCGTCTGCGAAAGGCAGTGAGCGGCGCCCCCTCGACCGCACCGGCATAGGCACCTGTCGCGGCGATGATCCGCTCCGCGTGCAGATGGCCGCGCGGGGTGTCGAGCCGCCACAGGCCATCCTGTTTGCGCCGCCCCGTCACCGGTGCGTTTTCCCAGATCAGCGCTCCGTGCTCTGCCGCCGCCCGCGCCAGCCCGGACACATAGCGCCCCATATGCATCATTGCCGATTTAGGTTGCAGGCTGGCTCCGTGGAATGTGCTCGATCCGATCTCGGCGCGCAACGCGTCAGGTTCCAGCCAGCGCGCCTCGGGATCGACTTCACGCGCGATCAACGCGCAATTGGCACGCAGCGACGCGACATGGCTTGGCTTCGACGCCAGCTTGAGCTTGCCCGAGCGGCGAAAGTCGCACGCAATTCGTTCCTCGGCGATGGTCTCCTCGATCATGTCGATCGAGCGATCATAGGCGTGATAGAGCGCGTGGGCGCGCTCCGTCCCCAGATGCGCCTTGGCCGCGGCATAGCCGTGCGCGATGCCGTTGTTGAGATGTCCCCCGTTGCGGCCCGACCCGCCAGCGCCGACATGCTCTGCCTCAAGCAGCGCCACCGATACCCCCGCCCGCGCCAGCCGACGCGCCGCGCTCAGCCCGGTGAACCCGCCGCCGATCACAGCCACGTCAAAGCGGCCCTCGACCGGGCCTTGTTGTCCGGCCTCGAAGGCGGGGGCGGTCTCGTGCCAGTAGGATGCGTATTTCATGATCGTCTCTGCCTGACCTAGAGCCCGACCAGGGCGGGCAGCCCGGAGATATCCGAGATCTCGGTATAGCCGTAATACGGATTGGCCGGTTCATGGCCACGATTCACCCATGCCTTGTGGGTGATGCCGAGATCGTGCGCTGTCATCAGATCGTAGCGAAAGCTCGATGAGACGTGCAACACATCCTGCGGGCCGCACCCGAGGTGATCGAACATATACTCGAATGCGCGCATCTGCGGTTTATAGGCCTGTGCGTCCTCGGCGGTGAAGACATGGGCAATGGGCGCGCCGAGATTGGCGATGTTGTGCGGGATCTGGCTGTTCATCGCATTGGTCAGCGCCACCAACGGGATCTTGTCCGCAATCCTGGCGAGGCCTGCCGGGACGTCCGGATGCGGCCCCCATGTCGGCACACGCTGGTAGATTGCCGTTGCGATATCGGCATCGAACGCCACGCCGTTGCGCTTGCAGGTCCGTTCCAGCGAATTATGCACCACCTCGGCATAGGGCTTCCACGCCCCGAGAACCTCATCGAGCCGGTAGGCCGCAAAATCCCGGATGAACACCTCCATCGCCTCGGGCGACAGCGTCTCACCGTAATGATCGCGCGCCGCTCCCGCCATGTCGTAAAAGATCATGGTGCCGTGGCAGTCAAAAGTGATGAACTTGGGGCGAAAGGTCATGATGGTCTCCAAAGCGTATGCGATGCGCTCATCCTTGCTGTTCGGCGGCGGAATGGATTGCCGCGTTTGACAGGCTTGCCGCAGGATATCGCGTTGTGCGGGCGTGATCCGGCAAAAGGTGCCGTTGGACCCGCGAGAAGCAACGCCCCTGCCGTCTCGCTTCGATGCAGGATCGACCATGAGTGCCAGCCACCTGACAGAAGGACACACGGACACCATGCTCTCGGCCCGCACACCCCAAGAGATGCTCGCCCAGCTTGTCGGCTTCGACACGGTTGTCGGGCGCCCGAACCTGCCATTGATCGAGGCGGTCGCGGATTGGCTCGACGGACACGGCATTTCCTGCCGCATCCTCGTCGGGCCGGAAGGCGATCGTGCCAACCTCTTCGCCACGATCGGAGATGCGACGCGACCCGGATATATCCTGTCCGGTCATGTCGATGTCGTTCCGGCCGGAGAGCTTGGGTGGCACGCCGACCCGTTCACCCTGCGCCAGGCCGGCGATCGGCTGATCGGGCGTGGGGCATGTGACATGAAGGGCTTTGTTGCCGCCGTCCTTGCCGCCGCGCCGGATCTGGCGGCAATGGCTCTGGCCACGCCCCTGCATATCGCGCTCTCATATGACGAGGAGGCCGGCTGCAAAGGTGTGCCACACCTGATCGCCAGGCTGCCAGAGCTGTGCGCCGCGCCGCTCGGCTGCATCGTCGGAGAGCCCACGGGGCTGGTGCCGGTGCTCGCTCACAAGGGCAAGGCGGCGCTGCGCCTGCGCGCGACGGGCGTGGCGGGCCATAGCTCGCGTCCTGATCTGGGGCGAAACGCGATCCACGCGCTGCTGCCTGCGCTGATTGCTGCCGAGGCGCAGGCGCGCGAGCTGCAGGCACGCGGACCACAGGACGACCGGTTCGCGCCACCATGGTCCAGCGTGCAAGTTGGCACCGTCACAGGCGGGCAGGCGCTCAATATCATTCCGGATCGGGCCGAGGCAGAGATCGAGGCCCGCGCCATCGCCGGGACCGATCCCGGGTCGCTGCTCGACCCGGTCCTGGCCGCTGCCGACAAGAGCGGTGTCGAGACCGAGTGGCTCTCCAGCTACCCACCCCTTGCTCTCGATGCCGCGCATCCGCTGGCCGCCCTCATGTCTGAGATTTCCGGTCATCTTGCGACCGCCGCCGTGAGCTTCGGGACGGAGGCAGGGCTTTTTCAACAGGCGGGTATTCCGGCAATCATCTGCGGCCCCGGCGATATCGCCCGCGCACATCGGCCCGAGGAATACCTGACCCTGCCAGAGCTTCGGGCCTGCCATGCCATGCTACTGGCCCTCGGTCGGGTCTGCGCCGGGTAGAGGCGGCATTTCCTGCGGTGCGGGCGGCCTGACGCAAAGGAAAACTGCCGCACTGATCACACTTCAGGTGCAACATGCCGATCCTCGCGCCCTACGGTGAAAGGGGCAACAAGACGAGTGAGTTCATGACAGACGCTTCCACGCAACCCATGCTCGGATCAGGGTTGGAGATACGACCGTTCGCGCCCGATGATGTGGCCGAGGCGCTGCGCCTCTCGCAACAGGTGGGTTGGCCACACAGGTCAGAGGATTGGGCATTGGCGCTCGCGGTCTCCGAGGGGGTCGTGGCGTTCGACGGCACGCGCATTGTCGGGACGGCATGTTGCAGCCGTTTCGGCACCGTCGCACTCATCAACATGATCATCGTGGATGAGGCGATGCGCGGACGCGGCCTTGGACGGAGGCTGATGGCGGCGGTGATGGATTTTGCACGGGGCTCGGAAATGCGGCTTGTCGCCACCCTCGAGGGGTTGCCGCTCTATGAGAAGCTGGGCTTTCGCGCAACGCACCGAATTTTCCAACATCAGGGCATTGCGCAAACAGCGACACCCGAACTGCCGGTGCGGGTTGGCAGCGTGCCGGATGTGGTGCGACTGGCGGAAATGGACCATGCGGCATCCGGTCTCGATCGTCGTGCACTGCTTCAAAGGATCGCGGCACAGGGCGAGGTGCTCCTGGCCGAGCGCGGTTTCGCGCTTTTGCGTGATTTCGGGCGCGGGCGCGTGATCGGTCCCGTGGTCGCGCGTGACGCGGCAGCCGCGCGTTCGCTGATCGCCGAAGGGATGCTGCGCAACGCAGGCACGTTCCTGCGCATCGACCTGCCCGAGGCTGCGGGGCTGTCGGATTTCGTGACCACCCTCGGGCTGGCTCATGTGGGTGACGGCACCGCGATGGTCCGTGATCCCGGCCCTCGGCCTGCGGGCGATATCACAACCTACGCGCTTGCGTCCCAGGCGCTTGGATAATTCCAGCGGAGACCATCATGCTTACAAACTCCCTCGTCGAACTCGACCGTCGGCACCTTGTCCACCCGGTCTCTTCGTTCCACGGACATGAGGCGCGCGGCGTGCGCGTGCTCCGCTCGGCGCACGGGGCCACCGTGACGGACAGCGAAGGGCGCGAGTTGATCGACGGGTTTGCCGGTCTGTGGTGCGTCAACGCGGGTTACGGGCATGAAAGCGTGGTTCAGGCCGCGGCGGAGCAGATGCGCAACCTGCCCTACGCCACCGGCTATTTCGATCTGGGGGCCGAAGCGCCGATTCGCCTTGCCGCCGAACTGGCAGAGCGCGCGCCCGGCGATCTGGATCATGTGTATTTCTGCCTTGGCGGGTCTGACGCGGTGGACAGCACGATCCGTTTCATCCGCTACTACTGGCACGCCCGAGGTCAGTCGGACCGCGATCAGTTCATCTCGGTCGCGCAGGGCTATCACGGCTCGACTTCCGCCGGTGCCGGTCTGACAGCGCTGCCGGTGTTTCACGACGGCTTTGGGCTGCCCTATGACTGGCAGCACAAGATTCCGTCGCACTACACCTATCGCAACCCGGCAGGACCGGACGACGCAACCATCATCTCTGCATCGGTCGCGGCCTTGCGCGCCAAGGCCGAGGAGATTGGCCCCGAACGGGTCGCCGCCTTCTATGTCGAGCCCATTCAGGGATCCGGCGGGGTTCTCGTGCCGCCCAAGGGCTGGATCAAGGCGATGCGCGATGCCTGCACCGAACTCGGCATCCTCTTTGTCGCTGACGAGGTGATCACCGCGTTTGGCCGCACCGGGCCGCTCTTTGCCTGCGAAGACGAAGGCATCGTGCCCGACCTGATGACCGTCGCCAAGGGCCTGACCTCGGGGTATGTGCCGATGGGCGCGGTGCTGATGAGCGAGCATGTCTACCAGACCATCGCCGAAGGTGCGGGCAAGAAGGCCGTCGGGCATGGATTCACCTATTCCGCACACCCTGTTTCAGCCGCTGTGGCGCTCGAAATACTGAAGCTCTACGAGGGTGGCCTGCTGGACAATGGCCGCCGTCAGGGTGCCCGCTTGCAACAAGGATTGGCCGGTCTTGCCGACCATCCGCTGGTAGGCGACGTGCGTGGGCGCGGCATGCTGGCGGCGGTCGAGCTTGTCACGGATAAGGAAGAAAAGACGCCTCTTCCCGTCGCGCTGGACGCGGCGACGCGGCTCTTTGATCGCGCGTGGGAGCAGGGGCTGATCCTGCGATCCTTTGCGCAAGGTGTGCTGGGCTATGCCCCGCCGCTGTGCTGCACCGACGCCGAGATCGACCGGATCGTCGAGCGCACCCGCAAGGTGCTCGATCTCACGCTGGAAGACCCTGAAATCCGCGAGGTGCTTCGCTCATGACTCTGCTGCTGCTGGGGCCGCCCGAGCGCGCCCGCGCGTGGCGGCCGATCTTCGATGCCGTCGGAGAGGAATTGGTGGTGGGTGAGGATGCGGTGGAGGATGCGTCCGCCATCACGCATCTGGCCTGTTGGACACCACCCGCCGACCTTGGCTGTTATCCCAATCTCAAGGTAGTGATAAGCACCGGCGCGGGCGTGGACCAGATGCCGCCCCTGCCGCCCGGCGTCATGCTGGCCCGCACGCTGGCACCCGGCATCGACGCGATGGTCCGCGACTGGGTGCTGATGGCGACGCTGATGCTGCATCGCGACATGCCGCGCTACCTGGAGCAGGCCGGGCGCGGCGAGTGGCGCACGCACCCCCCACGCCCTGCCAGCGAGTGCCGCGTGGGCATCATGGGATTGGGCAGGATCGGGCGCGCGGCGGCGGCGCCCCTTTCGTCGCTGGGCTTTGACGTCGCGGGATGGAGCCGGTCGGGCCACCCCGTCGACAAGATCGAGGTCTATGGCCACGCTGATCTTGTCGCGTTCCTCGCCCGGACCGATCTGCTGATCTGCGTGCTGCCTTTGACAAGTGAAACGCGCGGGCTGATCGGGGCCGATGTCTTTGCTTTGCTGCCCGAGGGTGCCGCGCTCGTCCATGCCGGGCGCGGCGCTCAGCTTGATATGCAGGCATTGCGCAGCGCGCTCGAAGCAGGTCGTCTTCGGGCCGCGATGCTGGACGTGACAGAGCCTGAACCCCTGCCGCAGAGTCATTGGGCATGGACAGATCCAAGGGTCATCATAACACCGCACACCGCGGCGGAAACGGATGCGGTCGAGGGTGCGCGTCACGCGTTGGCCGTGATCCGCGCCACCCGTGAGGGCACTGCACTCCCCGGTTTTGTGGACAACGAGCAAGGGTACTAGGCCGGAATCGGGGCGCGGCATTTCTCGCCGCTCGAGCCCACAAAACGAAAGAATATGCCGCTGCGTCAACAGGATTCGACGTCACGGCCTTTGCCCAGCGGGCGATGATCAATCAACTGGGGCGGCGCCCCTTCCCCCAAAGGGGGCATGAGAAGAAAAGGTAGTGTCGGATGACAGAAGCAACGATGACAAAACCTTTAACCGCGTTCGCCTATATGAGTTTTGACGTGGTTGGCACGCTGATGGATTTCGAAGCTGCGATCACCGGCGCGCTGACTGCCATCGCGCGGGAGGCCGGCGTCGATCTCGATGACGAAGAGGCATTGTCGGTCTATCGTGCCGCACGCTATGAACCCGATGCAGGCCTGTTCCCGGATGATCTGGGTCGCTGCTACGGTCGGATCGCTGCGCGGTTCGGCCTGCCCGACACGGACGAGTTACGCGCCCGCGTGATCGACGCGGTAGCAGAAGCATCCCCATTTCCCGACAGCCCCGAAGCACTGGCCCGGCTTGGCACGCACTACAAGCTGATCGCCATGACCAATGCCCGCCGCTGGGCATTCGAGAAATACGAGGCAAAGCTGGGTTTTCCGTTCTGGGCGGGGTTTACCGTAGACGATACCGGCACTGAAAAGCCTGACCCGGCCTTTTTTCACAAGGTGTTTGCACACGTGGAAGCGACCGGCGGCACGGCGGACGACATCTTGCATGCGGCGCAAAGTCAGCACCACGATATCGGTATCTCGCGACGGCTCGGCATGACGAATGTCTGGATCGAACGCCGCCACGGGCAAGCGGGCTATGGTGCCACGATAGAGCCCGAGACCTTCACCGAACCGGACTACCATTTCCGATCGCTCATGGAATTGGCCGACGCTATCGAAAGCGCGACCGTGACCTGAGCCCACCACCCCGACCGAAACCGGCACGCAGAACCGGATGGGGTCTCGACTGAACCACCAACTTCAACAAACACAGGGAACACAGACATGACCAAAGACACTCCGAACAACTGGACCGCGCGCGACGACGCGATGGTCGAAGAGGCGATCCGCCGCGGTGCATCGCGCCGTGACCTTCTGAAGATGCTCATGGGCTCGGGCGTGGCACTTGGCGCAGGTGGCGGTCTCTTGATGCGGGCCACTCGGGCGGTCGCCGCGACGCCGAAGACCGGCGGCCACATGAAAGCCGCGGGCTGGTCTTCATCCACGGCGGACACGCTGGACCCGGCCAAAGCCTCTCTCTCGACCGATTACACGCGTTGCTGCGCGCTCTATAACCGTCTGACCTTCCTGAATGAGGCCGGCGAAGTCGAGATGGAGTTGGCCGAGTCAATCGACTCGACCGACGCCAAGACCTGGAACGTAAAGCTGAAATCCGGCGTCACCTTCCACGACGGCAAAACGCTGAGCGCGACCGATGTCGTCTTCTCGCTTAAGCGTCATCTCGACCCGGATGTCGGCTCCAAGGTGAACTCCATCGCCAAGCAGATGGCCGAGATCACGGCGGTCGATGACCTGAACGCCCGGATCGTTCTGACCGAGCCCAATGCCGACTTGCCAACCATTCTGTCGCTGCACCACTTCATGATCGTCGCCGATGGCACCACGGATTTCTCCAAGGGCAACGGTACCGGTGCGTTCAAGCTCGAAGAATTCAGCCCCGGCGTTCGGTCTGTCGCAGTCCGCAACCCGAACTACTTCAAGGACACAGGGCCTTATCTCGACAGTTTCGAGTATTTCGCCATCCCGGACAACAATGCCCGCGTGAACGCGCTGTTGTCGGGAGACATCCACCTTGCCGCGGCAGTCAACGCGCGCTCCCTACGTATGATGGAAGGTCAGTCGCATGTCGACACGATGATCAGCACGTCTGGCAATTATACGAACCTCAATATCCGACTTGATCTGGACCCGGGTGCCAAGGCGGGCTTCATCGAAGGCATGAAGCATCTTGTCCGCCGTGAGCAGATCCAGAAATCCGTGCTGCGCGGCTTGGCCGAGATCGGCAACGATCAGCCGGTCTCGCCTGCGAACCGGTACTTCAACACCGAGCTGCAGCCGCGTGCATACGATCCCGAGCGTGCCCGCGCGTTGTTCGAGAAGGCTGGTGTTCTTGGCCAGACGATCCCGATCGTCGCCTCCGAAGCCGCCAATGCGTCGATCGATATGGCGACGGTGGTGCAGCAGGCCGGCTCCGAGATTGGCATGACGTTCGATGTTCAGCGCGTGCCGTCCGATGGTTACTGGTCCAACTACTGGCTGAAAGCGCCGGTCCATTTCGGCAACATCAACCCGCGCCCGACGCCGGATATCCTGTTCTCGCTGCTCTATCATTCGGAAGCGCCGTGGAACGAATCCCATTACAAATCCGACAAGTTCGACAGCATGCTGATCGAGGCCCGTGGATTGCTGGACGAGACCAAGCGGACCGACATGTATTGGGATATGCAGGAAATGGTCGCCAACGAGGCGGGCACCATCATTCCCGCCTATATTTCCAATGTCGATGGCATGGCCGACACACTGAAGGGGATGCGTCCCAACCCGCTCGGTGGCCAGATGGGCTATGCTTTTGCGGAATACGTCTGGTTGGACGAATAAAATCGATCCCAAGACGCGCCCGCGCATGGCAACATGCGCGGGCAATTTCCATTCCTGAAAAGGGAGGTGCTCCATGCTCCGGTCAACCACGACATGGCTTCTTGTCGGGCAACGCCTCGGGATCGCATTCATAACGCTCATCATCGTTTCCTTCGCGGTGTTCTTCGCGACGGAAATGCTGCCCGGCGATGTCGCCCAGATTCTGCTCGGTCAGGCAGCGACGCCCGAGGCCGTTGCCGGCCTGCGCGAGGCGATGGGGCTGAACGAACCTGCGCTTCAACGCTTTCTTGGCTGGCTGGCGGGGCTTGCAACAGGCGATATGGGGCGCTCTTACGTCAACGACATCGAAGTTGTCGATCTCTTGGGGGGGCGATTGCTGAACTCGCTGCGCCTGGCAGGGATCGTGACAGTGATCTGCGTGCCAGTGGCACTCACCCTTGGCATCATCGCGGCGATGTTTCGTGGCTCATGGCTGGACCGGGCGGTATCCGTGGCCACGATTTCGGTGATCTCGGTGCCGGAATTCATGGTCGCGACGCTGGCGGTTCTGGTTTTTGCCGTTTGGCTTGGCTGGTTGCCGGCACTCAGCTACGGCGTCAATGTAGACAGCATCGGCGCGATGCTGCGAGCCTATGCCATGCCTGTCATCACGCTGAGCTTTGTTGTCTCGGCCCAGATGATCCGCATGACCCGAGCGGCGGTTATCGAGACGATAGAGACCCCGTATGTCGAGATGGCCTTGCTCAAAGGCGCCTCGAGGTCGCGCATGGTCCTGGTTCACGCCCTGCCCAACGCGCTTGGCCCCATTGCCAACGCCGTCGCGTTGTCGCTGTCCTATCTCGTCGGCGGCGTGATCATTGTTGAAACCGTGTTCAACTATCCGGGCGTTGCCAAGCTCATGGTGGACGCCGTAGCCACCCGCGACCTGCCACTGATCCAGTCCTGTGCGATGGTCTTCAGCGTCAGCTACCTGACGCTGATCACATTGGCGGACATGATCGCAATCCTCTCAAACCCAAGGCTGCGCAAGTGATGACGAATCCCATGACCACCCCCCGCAAACTTCGTCTGCCGACGCCGCGCAATCTCGGCTATTCCTTCGGCTGGACGGGACGAGTCGGCATCGCGATCATCATCTTCTGGGCCATTGTCGCACTTGTCGGAAACTGGCTCACGCCCTACCCGGTCGGCAAGATTGTCGACTGGGACTATTTCAGCGGTGTAAGTGCCGAATACTGGATGGGCACCGATTACCTCGGCCGGGACATCTTTTCGCGGGTTTTGATGGGTGCACGCTATACGGTGGGAATAGCACTGGCGGCGGTGACGCTGGCCTGCACCTTCGGTGTCATCCTCGGCATGATTGCGGCGGTGATCGGCGGCTGGTTCGATACGCTGCTGTCGCGGCTTCTGGATGCGTTCAACGGTATCCCCTCGTTGCTCTTTGGTCTCGTGGTGGTGGCCGCCATCGGGTCATCCATCCCGGTTCTGGTGTGGACGCTGGCCGCAATCTACATGCCGGGGGCCTACCGGTTTGCCCGTGCGCTGGCGGTGAACATCAACACGATGGATTTCGTGACCGTCGCCCGCGCCCGTGGCGAGGGCACGCCTTACATGATCACGTTCGAGATATTTCCCAACATCCTCGGCCCGGTGCTTGCCGATTTCGGGTTGCGGTTCGTCTTTATCGTGCTCGTGTTGTCGGGTCTGTCTTTCCTTGGCCTGGGCGTTCAGCCTCCCCACGCCGATTGGGGGGCTCTGGTGCGTGAGAACATCGAGGGGCTGAGCCTCGGTGCGCCGGCGGTGATCTTTCCGTGCATCGCCATCGCGTCGCTGACCATCTCGGTCAACATGTTCATCGACAACCTACCCACCAAAATCAGAGACAGGGCCGAATGATGACAGACACACCTCTCGTTTCCGTCCGCGACCTGCGGATTGGTGCCGTCACCGACTCGGGCCGCAATGTCGGGATCATTCGGGGCGTGGACTTTGACATCGCTCCCGGAGAAATCCTTGCCCTGATCGGTGAATCCGGGTCGGGCAAGACAACGATCGCGCTCTCGCTCATGGGTCACACCCGCCGTGGCTGTGCCATCGAGGGCGGCACGATCCGCGTCGGAGAGCACGATGTCACCGGAATGACCGAAAGCCAGCGCGCCAAGATGCGCGGCACCGAGGTTTCCTATGTCCCGCAATCGGCGGCGGCCGCGTTCAACCCGTCGAAGAGGATTATGGATCAGGTTGTGGAGACAACCCGCATCCATAACCTGATGCCGCGCGCCAAAGCCGAGGAACGCGCCCGCAGTCTCTTTCGCGCGCTTGCCCTGCCCGCCCCGGACACCATCGGCGAGCGTTACCCGCATCAGGTATCGGGCGGACAGCTTCAGCGGTTGTCGGCAGCAATGGCCCTGATTGGCGACCCGAAGCTGGTGATCTTTGACGAACCCACCACGGCGCTTGATGTGACCACGCAAATCGAGGTGCTGCGCGCCTTTCGCCGCGTGATGGAAGACGGCGGCATGGCCGGTGTCTATGTCAGCCATGACCTTGCCGTTGTCGCGCAGATCGCAGATCGCATCGTGGTGCTCAAGAATGGCGAGATCCAGGAACACGGCACGACCGAGCAGATTTTGAACGCGCCCGAACATCCCTATACCAAGGAGCTTCTGGCCGCTTTCGATCCGGTGCCCCATGTCGCCGCGAAGGAGGTCGAAGCGGAAACCGAGACGCCGATACTCGAAATTCGAGGCCTTTATGCCGGATATGGCCCCGTCAAGAATGGCGAACCGCTGGCCAAGGTGATGAGCGACGTGAATTTCAAGCTCTATCGCGGACGCAACCTCGGTGTGATCGGCGAGTCGGGGTCCGGCAAGTCGACGCTGGCGCGGGCCGTGGCTGGCATCCTGCCAGCCTATCGGGGCGAAGTGCTGCTTGACGGACAGACGCTCGCGCCATCCCTGGATCAACGCAGCAAGCAGGAACTGCGCCGCGCGCAGATCGTCTTTCAACTGGCCGACACGGCACTGAACCCGGCGCATTCCGTGGGTAGCATCATCGCGCGCCCGCTACGGTTCTACAAGGGCCTGCGCGGCGGTGCCGCTGACAAGCGGTTGATCGAATTGCTGGAGATGGTCCACCTGCCCCCGGCCTTGCGCCACCGGCTCCCGTCCGAGCTGTCGGGCGGGCAAAAACAACGCGTGAACCTTGCCCGCGCCCTGGCCGCCGAACCCGAACTGATCCTCTGCGACGAGATCACCTCCGCCCTGGATACCGTGGTGGGGGCCGCGATTCTCGAATTGCTCAAGGAGCTACAGGGCGAACTTGGGCTCAGCTACATGTTCATCAGCCATGACCTCTCCACCGTCGAGGCGATCTGCGACGACGTTCTGGTGATGTACAAGGGCGAGGTGGTCGAGGCCTTGCCGGCGGCGCGGATGTCTCAGGACGCGACCCACGCCTATTCCCGGCTGCTGATATCGTCGGTGCCGCAGCTCGATACCGGTTGGCTCGCCGGCCTGGAACAGGATCCCGAATTGCTGGCTGCGTTCTCTGATCGCTGAGACGCCAGCCCCCGATCTTTACTCGGCCTCCGTGAAAAGCCGGGTCAACGGCAGTTGCCGCTTGATGAACGGGGTCTTCATCACCACGAAGCTGAAATAGCGATCTATTCCCGAGTTGCGGTCAATCAGCTCCTCGATGATCTCCTGATAGTCACTGATCCCGGCGGTGACAAATTTTGCCAGATAGTCGTAACCGCCGGAAATCAGGTGACATTCCACGCAATTTTCGATCTTTTCCAACGCTTCCTGAAAACGGGCAAAATCTATCTGGCGGTGGTTCTTTAGCGTGAACTCGGTGAACACGGTCAGCGTCTCACCCAGCTTGGCCACGTTGATCAGCGCCGAGTATCCGGTGATGTAGCCGGATTTCTGCAATTTCTTCACGCGTGTCAGACAAGGCGAGGCCGACAGATGAACGAGATCGGCCAACTCGACATTTGTGATGCGGCCGTTGCGCTGCAACTCGGCCAGTATGCGAATGTCGATTCGGTCAAGCTTCTGAAGGTTGTTCATCGGTCCTGTCCTTGCATGTAACGGCGCGGCACGCGGCTCCGGAGGCGGTTGTCACACCCGGCAGCACGAATACGAAACGATCTGCCGAGCAACTCCGCAGATGCGGCACAAACAACTGGAATCCTACAGCTAGGCTTTGAAAAACACATGGGGAAATCATGCCTGCTCCACTGCTTGAGATTGAAACCCACTACGAGCTTCCCGACCAGGCCGATTGTGTGGTCATTGGCGGTGGAATTGTTGGCGTCAGCGCTGCGTATTGGCTTGCCCGCGCAGGGCAGAACGTCGTTCTGCTCGAGAAAGGTCTTATAGGTGCGGAGCAATCGAGCCGCAACTGGGGCTGGTGCCGCCAGCAAAATCGTGATGCCCGGGAATTGCCGTTGTCCACCCGCAGCCTCGCGTTGTGGGAAGAGATGAGCGCGGATATCGGTGCCGATCTCGGGTTTCGACGCTGCGGGCTGCTCTACCTGTCCAACGATCCCGACGAAATCGAAGGCTGGGCCAGATGGGGCCGTTTCGCACGTGGCGAAGGCGTCGATACCCGGATGCTGACCCTCGAAGAGGCCACCGAACGCGGTGCCGCCACCGGGCAGCGTTGGCAGGGCGGTGTCTGGTCGCCAAGCGATGGCATCGCCGATCCATCGCGCGCGGCACCGCTGATCGCGCAGGGGGTCGTGGCGCATGGCGGCACGGTGCTGCAGGGCTGTGCGGCGCGTGGATTGGAAACCGAGGCCGGTGCCGTTTCGGCCGTCATCACCGAGCGCGGCACGATCAGGACGCGCGTGGTGGTCATGGCAGGTGGTGCCTGGGCCGGCAGCTTTCTGCATCGTCACGGCATCGGGTTTCCGCAGGCCGCAGTGCGCAGTTCGATATTGTCCGTGGCACCGGGGGCCGAGGGGCTGCCCCACGCATTGCACACCGCCGACGTGTCGGTAACGCGCCGATGCGACGGCGCGCATACGCTTGCCGTATCGGGGTTGGCCAATCTCGATCCCACGCCGGGGGCGCTCGTCGGTGCACGCCATTTCCTGCCGATGTTCGCCAAGCGATGGCGCGCATTGCGCCCGGGCGGGGCGCAGGCCTGGCGCGCAGGATTCGAAACGCGCAAGGAATGGGCCTTCGATCGCGAAACACCGATGGAGCGCAGCCGCATCCTCGATCCCCGCCCCAGCAAGGCGCTGATCGACCTGACGCTGGATCGTGCCCGCAGCCTTCTGCCCGCTCTCGGGAACCTGCCGATCCAGGCGCAATGGGCGGGCTATATCGACAGCACACCGGATGGTGTGCCGGTGATCGATGCCGATATCGGGACGCCCGGCCTCGTGCTGGCGGCGGGGCTCTCGGGGCATGGCTTCGGCATTGGGCCAGGTGTGGGGCATCTGGTGGCCGACATGGTGCTCGGGCGCCGCCCGATCACGCAGACCGAGCAATACCGTCTTGCACGTTTCGGCAAAGGTCAGCGGGGAAAGGTGGCCGATTTTTGATCTCATGCCGCGAACCGGGTGATGGCAAAGTCGTCAAGCGGTGTTGCGCAACGACCTGTGGCGATCAATTCGGCCATGGCGTCGCCGACGCCGGGGCCCAATTGAAATCCGTGTCCACAGAACCCGAAAGCGTGAAACAATCCCGGTGTTGTGCCAGAGGCCCCCATCACCGGCAGGTTGTCGGCAACGTAGCCCTCGCAACCTGACCACTGGCGGATAACGGCAACATCGACCAGCGCCGGAACCAGCTTCAGCACCGCCGCCACCTGAGCGGGCAATGAGGACGGATCGGCATGGGCATAGCCGGGATCTGGTGCCACCGGAACGCGCGGGACAGCGCCGCCAAACACCACGTTGCCGCGTTCTACCTGCCGCAGATAAGCCCCGTGCGCGCGGCTCCAGACCCCGACCACAGGTGCGATGCGATAGGGCACCGGCTCTGTCACGGCCATTTGCGGCCCCCATGTGCCAAGCGGCACATCCTCGCCAAAGCGCGCCGCCACCTCCCGACCCCAGGCGCCTGCACAATTCAACAGGGTGGCGGCCCTATAGACCCCCTTCGCCGTTTTAACTGCAAAGCCCGACTCGCCATGGCCGATTTCCAGAACCGGTGCCTCGTCTATGATAAGGGCCCCTGCGCGCGCAGCAGCGTCGGCAAAGGCCGGGGCCACCAACCGAGGATTGGCCGATCCGTCCCTCGGCGAGAACGAGGCGGCGATTGCATCCGGTCCAAGCCCCGGAAAGCGGCAACGGAGATCGTCCGGGCCGAGTTCTTCAAGCGTGAGATCGTTGCCCCGCGCGGCGCGCGCATAGCTGCGCATGTCGTCCAGCCCGTCCGTGTCGAAAATCAGTCTCAGGTGCCCGGTCGCGCGAAACTCCACGTCGCGCCCCAACAGTGTCTGCGCCTCGTTCCAGATCGCGAGAGACCGGGCAGCCAGAGGTAATTGCGCCAAATGCCGTCCGCTGCGCCGGATATTGCCGAAGGATGCCACCGTTGCTCCCGCGCCGATCCGGCGGCGCTCGATCAATGTCACCCGGACGCCGCGACGTGCGAGAAAAAGGGCCGAGGCTGTCCCCATCAGACCGCCGCCCAGAACGATCACATCCATGCCGCCATGTCCTTTTGACATAGGAATTTCGCCCATCAAACCCTGCTAACCCGGTTGTGTCAAAGTCGGTAAACGTGGCACCCTATAAGCCTGACCTATGGGAGAAACGCGATGCGCGCTCGTCAACTCGAAGTCTTTACCGCTGTCATGCGGGCCGGAACCGTGACCGGGGCGGCGCGGCTTCTCAACATATCGCAGCCCGCGCTCAGCCAGATTCTCATTCATACGGAGGCGCAACTTGGCTTTGCCCTCTTTGATCGCGAAAAGGGCAGGCTGCGCCCCACGCCCGAGGCGTTCGAGCTTTATCCAGAGGCCGAGCGCCTGTTTGCTGGTCTTGAAGGGCTACGCCGCAAGACATCGGATCTGCGGCTTGGCCGGGCCGGGCTGGTGCGGATCGCGGCCTCGCCACCGCCTGGCATGTCCCTGCTGCCCCGCGCGCTCAAGGCATTCCGTGCCGAGCATCCGGATGTCGTTTTGCGCACGCATGTAGCCCCTCTGGCCGCGATGGTGGATCTTCTGCGCACTGGAGATGCGTCGATGGCGCTGGCGCTCGATGACGACCTGCCGCCCGATATCGCGGTCGAAAACATTGGCACCACGAGCTTTTGCTGCCTTTTGCCAGAGGGCCATCGGCTGAAAGGCGCGCAAGAGGTGGGGTTCTCCGATCTGGAAGACGAGACGATCATATCCTATCGCAGTCAGACCCGACCGCATGACGAACTGGACATGGCACTGCGCCGGCGTGGCGGCATCTTTGCCCCGCAGATCGAGATTGACAGTTCGATCTCGGCGGCCGGGTTCGTGCGTGCCGGGCTGGGTATCGCCTTGGTCGATGCGCTTTTGCCCTGGGCGCAGTTTCCCGGCCTTGTGGCACGCCCACTGACAGATACGCCCGGCTTGCCGGTGTCTCTCCTGACCGCGCGTGACAAAACGCTTTCGCGCGCCGAAGAGGCCATGCGCAAACTGTTACATGCCACCCCACTCATCGAGACATAAGCCTGCCTTATACATCGTCACTCTATCCGTCTTGGACGCGGCCCGACCGATCTGGTCGAGTACCGGCAAACGACCGGAAAGGATCGAAGAGAGATGGATGGCAACACCGCCCCTGCGGACTGGAAGATCGGTGTCGATATCGGCGGCACCTTCATGGATTTCTGCGCATTGGATACCCGCAGCGGGCGTATCGCGTCGCTCAAGGTGCTGACCACCCCCGATGATCCGGGTGCCGAATTGCTGACGGGGCTCGATCTGCTGGCGGAGCGCGAAGGGCTCGATCCGGGCGCTGTGACCCGGTTCGTGCATGGCACCACGGTAGGCATCAACACGATCCTTCAACGCAAGGGCGCGCGACTGGCGCTCATCACCAATCAAGGCTTTGAGGACGTGATCGAGCTGGCGCGCCTGGGAATGCCCGAGATGTATTCGCTGTTCTGTCACCGGGCAGAGCCTTTGATCCCGCGTGACCGGGTTTTTGGTATCCCCGTCCGGCTGCGCGCGGATGGCAGCGAACCGGTTGCCCCGACATCTGAGGCCGTCCGCGACGCAGTGAGGCAGGCCCAGGAGGCCGGTGCCGATGGCATTGTCGTCTCGTTTCTGCACAGTTGGCGCAATGGGGCACAGGAGGCCACGGTAAAGACGATGATCGAGGCCGAGGCCCCCGATCTTTTCGTCTTCACGTCCTCCGAGGTGTGGCCGGTGATCCGCGAATACGAGCGCAGTTCGACCGCGATTCTCAACGGTTATGTTCACCCCCGCGTGTCCGGATACCTGTCCGCGCTGGAGAATCGTCTGGCCGGTCGGGGCGTGCCGGCGCGCGCCTTACTGACCAAATCGAATGGCGGTCTGATGAGCGCGCATCAGGGCCGCAGGGACTGTGTGTCGATGCTGCTGTCGGGCACGGCGTCGGGCGTGATGGGGGCGGCCTGGCTGGCGCGACAAGCCGGAGAGTCGCATGTCCTGACCCTTGATATCGGCGGAACCTCGGCCGATTTTGCGCTCATCGTCGATGGTGAGGTGCAGTTCGGGACCGATGAGCGGATCGGCGACTTCCCCCTGCATATCCCCTCGGTCTCGGTCAGTTCCATCGCCATCGGCGGTGGCTCGATTGCCAGCGTCGACAGTCACGGCGTGCTGCGCGTGGGGCCGGACTCGGCAGGGTCCAGCCCCGGACCGGCCTGCTATGGGCGCGGTGGCGCGGCCGCCACGGTGACCGATGCGATGGCCGTCTGCGGCTGGCTGGGGCAGGCTGAAATGGCCTATGGTCAACTCAGCATAGACCGCGATCTCGCCCGCGAGGCGGTGACCCGGATTGCCGGACCGATGGGCCGCAGCGTGGAGGAAACCGCGCAGGCCATTCTCGACATCGCCGTGTCGGAACTGTTTGTGGAGGTCGAGAAACTGGGCTCGCGCGCGGGCGTCGATCTGCGCGACTATGCGCTCATGCCGTTTGGCGGCGGCGGCCCCATGCTGGGCGCCTTCCTCGCGCGTGAGCTTGGCATGACGCGCGTTCTGGCCCCTCGAAGGCCCGGTGTCGTTTCGGCGCTCGGTGGGTTGGTCGCGGATATGCGGGGCGATTTCCTGCGGACCGTTTTCACCGATCTCAACGCCAACGCCCCCCGCCAACTTTGCGCCGCGCTCGCAGAACTGCAGAAAGAGGGAGATGCCTGGCTCAAGGTGCAGGGCCATTCAGGCGCGGCACAGGTCCGGCTCTCGGCCGACATGCGCTATGCCGGTCAGAGCTATGAGATCGAGACCGCGCTCGAGCCGGATTGGCTCTCCGATCCCGCCCGTCTGGCGACGGCATTTCATGAGACGCACCGCCGGATATACGATTTCGACGACCCGGCGGGCGCAATCGAAATCGTGAACCTGCGGCTTTCGGCGATCGGTATCACCCCCAAGCCGGACTTCGCCGAGGCAATCACGACGACCGGTCACGCCATGCCCGCCCGGCAAGTGCAGGTGCATCTGAACGGTGCGCGCCATATCCCGCTCTTCGAGCGCGCCGATCTCATGGCCGGTGCCACCTTCGACGGCCCCGCCGTGGTCTGTCAGGAGGACACCACGCTTGCCATTCCGGAGGGTGCGCGCGCCCACGTTGACAGGCATCTCAATATCCACCTCGAATTCGCGGAGTGAGCCCATGTCTGACAAGATGACCCTTCAAGTGCTGGCCAACCATGCCCGTGCCGCCGCCGAAAACATGGCGCATACGCTGCATCGCACGGCGCATTCCGCCTTCGTCAAGGAGACACAGGATTTCACGGTGATGCTGATGGATCGCCACGGCGACACCTTTGCCGTGCCGATGGATCTGGGGGCGACCTGGTATCCGGGCCTGAGCTACAGGCGGGCCATCGACATGGTCGAGGATTATCGCCCCGGCGACGTGGCCTTTACCAACGATCCCTATTCCGGCCATGTCGCCACGCATGCCCCGGATACTCATCTCTGGAAACCGGTCTTTCACGACGGCGAGATCGTGGCATGGACCGGCGGGCATATCCACAATACCGATATGGGCGGCGCGGTGCCTGCGTCCCTGTCGCGCTCGCTCACTGAAATTCATCAGGAAGGGGTGCGGTTTCCCCCGATGAAGCTGGTCAACGAGGGGGTCTTTGACGCGCAGATTCTGCGTATCATGGAAACCAATGTCCGCAAGCCCGCCTTGAACATCGGCGACATCAAGGCGCTGGTCGGCGCGCTCAATACCGGCGAACGCAAGGTCCACGCGATGCTGGCACGGTTTGGCGGTCAAGGCTTTCTCTCCGGGGTTGCCGCGCTCAAGGATCAGGCCGAGGCGCAGGCCCGCGAGATCCTGCGCGGCATTCCCGATGGCGACTATGAGTTTGCCGATTACGCCGACGAAGACAGCGATTTTGCAAATCCCTGCCGCCTGCGCCTGACCCTGCGCATCCGGGGCGACAGCGCCGAGCTGGATTTCACCGGGTCCGACCCGCAGCTTGGCTCATCGCTCAACGTGCCTTCGGGGGGCGATCCGCGACATACCATATTGTTGGTCGGGGTTTACTATGTGCTCTACACGCTCAATCCGCGGCTTTTGCTGAATACCGGGCTGACGCGGCCCTTCACCTGTATCGCGCCCGAGGGCACGGTGCTCAACCCGGTCGCGCCGGCGGCCGTGGGGATGCGGTCTTTGACATGTGCGCGGCTTCGCTCGGTGATCTTCGGCGCGTTCAGTCAGGCCATCCCAGAGCGTATGCCCGCTGCGCCTGCGGGAAACAACTGCATCGTGAATGTCATGACCCATGACGAGCGCAGCGGGCAAAAGGTCATCGCGGCGGTCAATCCGGTGGTCGGCGGCGGTGGCGGGATGCCGCATCGCGACGGCACCAACGGCTCGGGCGCGGATGCCGCCTATCTCAAGAACACACCGATCGAGATCACCGAAACCGAGGTGCCGGTGGAGTTCGTCAAATACAGCCTTGCACGCGATACAGGCGGGGCAGGACGCTGGCGCGGGGGGCTGGCCACGGAAATGGCCTTTCGCGTTTTCGCCCCGGACACGCGCATCACCGCCCGCAACCGCGACCGCTCGCGCTTTCGTCCCTGGGGTGTCCTGGGTGGGCGCGCGGCGGGGCTGGCGGAAATGGTGGTCAATCCCGGCACTCCGGACGCGCGCCGCATGGGCAGTGCCGACACGGCCATCTTGCAGCCGGGTGACGTGCTTTCCATCCGTTCGGCGGGCGGGGGCGGACGCGGCGACCCGATGAGCCGCGAGACATGGCGTGTGGCACAGGACGTGGCGCGCGGTCATGTGTCGAAAGAGGCCGCACGCCGCGACTACGGCGTCGTCATGCGAGGCGGCGAGGTCGATGAGACCGCGACCGCCGCGTTGCGCGCAAAGGCGCGCACGCATGATGGGCATTTCCATTTCGGGCCAGAGCGCGACGCTTTCGAGGCGCAATGGACCGATGAAGCCTACGCCTGTTTGACCGATATCCTGATGGCCCTGCCCGTGCATTGGCGGTTTTTCGTCAAGACAGAGGTCTTTCGCCGGATGGAGTCGCGCAAGGGCGCGGAGGGGGTGAACGCCGCCTACACCGAAACCCGAGAGCGGTTTCCCGATATCCCACATCCCCACACCCATGCCGAGGCTGCGGAATGACGGGCGGCACCCCAAGTGCCGGGCGCGTAAGGCGGGTGGCCGAAACCGGCCGCGTCTCGCTGGCCTTCAGCTTTGATGGGGAGGCGTATTCAGGGTTGGACGGCGACACGGTGCTGACCGCGGTTCTGGCCGCAGTACCCGATCTCCGCGCGGCGGAATTCGGACCCGAGCGGCGCGCGGGGTTCTGCCTGATGGGGGCCTGCCAGGATTGCTGGCTGTGGCAGGAGGACGGCCCGCGTTTGCGCGCCTGTTCGACGCCGTTGCGCGCGGGGATGCGCCTGCGTTCGGCCCCATCGGACAACTGGCCCGGAATCTTGTCATGACCCGCATACTAATCGTGGGTGCGGGTCCGGCGGGTATCCGCGCCGCCGAAACGCTTGTTGCAGCCGGGCTGTGCCCGGCCGTGGTGGATGAAGGATCGCGGGCGGGGGGGCAGATTTATCGTCGCCCGCCCGAGGAATTCACCCGGTCGCCGAGCACACTCTATGGGTCCGAGGCCGCCAAGGCCCGGCACTTGCACGACGTCTTCGACGGGCTCGTGCGGGACCAAAAGATCGGGTATCATCCGGGATGCAGCGTTCTGGGCCTGCGTGAAGGGATCGCGCAGGTTCTGACACCTGCCGGTGTGATATCGCTGCCCTATGACAGATTGATCCTTGCGACCGGGGCAACCGACCGGCTCGCCCCCGTGCCCGGGTGGCAGATGGCGGGGGTCTACAGTCTGGGTGCCACACAGATTGCACTCAAGGCACAGGGGGTGGCACTCGGACGGCGCATCGTTCTGGCAGGTTCAGGCCCGTTGCTGACGCTGGTTGCCGCGCAACTGATTGATGCGGGGGCCGAGGTAGCGGCAGTTTTGGATACCGCACCCTGGCGCACACAGGTCAGGGGTGGTGCGAGGATGGCGCTGGCCCGCCCGGTCTTCACGCTGCGCGGGCTGCGCCTGCGCGCGCGCCTCGGGCACCTCTACAAGGCCGGTGTCACGCTCGACTCCATTGAGGGTGACGGGACCAGCCCCAAGGCGATCATCTGGCGCGACGCGCGAGGGCGGACACATCGCACCGAGTGCGATACAGTGGCGCTTGGCTGGCACTTGCGCGCCGAAACAACCCTCGCGGATCTGGCCGGTGCGACGTTCACATGGTCACAGACATGGGCGCAATGGCTCCCCCGGACGGACGCTGCGGGTCGCGCTGCGGATGAGCTCTATCTGGCGGGTGACGGGATGTCCCTGCTCGGTGCCGACGGGGCGGAAATCGGCGGGCGACTGGCGGCGCGCGCCTGTCTTGACGATCTGGGATACCCGACCGACACCGTCGCCCAGAGACGCGACCTGCGGGGCGCGCGTCGCTTGCGCCGTTTTGCCAAAGGTGTCGCTGATGCTTTCCCGTGGCCTGCGGACATGATCCGCGCGCTGCCGGACGACACAATCCTGTGCCGCTGCGAAGGCGTCACGACCGGCGAACTGCGCGCGACCCTGCCGCTTTCCGGGCCCGAGGCGAACCGCGCCAAATCGCTCGGCCGCGTCGGCATGGGGCGCTGTCAGGGGCGCTATTGCCAGCTTGCCGGGGTGGAGGTGATGGCGGCGGCAACAGGGGCGCGCGCCGCTCAGATGGGCCGGTTGCGGGCGCAGCCGCCCGCGCGCCCGGTGCCACTCGCCGCGTTCGCGACACGCGAGGCCTGCCAGGACTGAGCCGCACCATCTTCTGCGCCCGCAACTGGCACTTGCGGCGAAAAATGCTGCCAACCGGGCGCTTTCGGCAAATGCTTTCAACCCAACCACGCCAAGCTGAAGGCGACACACAAGAGGTTTTCATGACATTCGCCTTCGATCCTTTGGGCCTGGCCCTGCCGCCTGGTCATCACATCGGCGGTCAGTATATTTCCGCGACCGAGGACATCGCGATCTCGGCACCGTCCAATGGGGCCTCACTTGGGGCGATCCCGTGCGCCGATGCGGCGATTGTCGACCGCGCGGTTGAGGCGGCTCGCACCGCATTGCAGACCTCCGGCTGGGGAATTGCGGCTCCGCGAGACAGGCTGCGCGCACTGCACCGCTGGGCCAATCTGATCGAGCGGGAGGCCGAAACGCTGGCGCGCCTGGAGGCTGTCTGTTCCTCGCGCCCGGTCGCCGAGGTGATGGCCGGGGATATTCCGGTCACCGCCGAACAGATCCGGTTCTTTGCGGAATTCGCGGACAAGGAATGCGACGCGCTTGCACCGACGGCAGAGGGGCATCTGGGCATGATCACCTCCGAGCCCTATGGCGTGGTGGGCGCTATTACGCCGTGGAACTTCCCTATCTCCATGGCCGGGTGGAAGCTGGCCCCTGCTCTCGCCGCAGGCAACGCGGTCGTCCTGAAACCGTCGGAGATGACACCCTGGTCAGCGCTCTTCATGGCCGAGCTGTCGGTGCGTGCGGGCCTTCCGGAAGGGTTGATCAACGTCGTTCTGGGAGACGGCCCGGGAACCGGGGCGGCGATCACCGGCCATCCCGGTATCGACAAGGTGTCGTTTACCGGATCGACGCGCGCCGGTGCCGCGATCATGGAGAATATCGCCCGCTGCGGGATCAAGCCGATGACGCTGGAGCTTGGTGGCAAAAGCCCGATGGTTGTCTTCGCCGATGCCGATCTCGACCTTGCAGCGGACTGTCTTGAACGTGGCATCCTGCCGAATGCCGGGCAGTTCTGTGTTGCCGGGTCGCGCATGATCGTGGCCCGCGAGATTGCCGACGATCTGGCAGAGCGCCTGACCGCACGCTTCAACCGGCATGTTCCCGCGCCGACTTGGGCCGAGCATCCCGGCTTCTGCCCCATCATTTCAGAGACGCAACTTGCGCGGATCGACGGCATCGTGCGCGCCGCAAGCGAGCACGGTGCCGAAATCCTCTGCGGCGGCACGCGCTTCGACACCGAAGGCAGTTATTACCGCCCCACACTCCTTGCCGGTGCCGCCACCGACAACCCCGCCGTCACCGACGAGATATTCGGCCCCGTCGCCACCTTTCAGACCTTCGAGACCGAGGACGAGGCGATCGCGATGGCTAGGCATCCGACCTATGGGCTCTGCGCCGGGCTGTTCACCCGCGACCTCGCCCGCGCGCTCCGCCTGTCGCGGAGAATCGAGGCCGGCACGGTCTGGATCAATCGCTACGGTCGCTCGCGCGATCATATCCTGCCAACCGGCGGCTGGAAGGCCAGCGGGCTGGGCAAGGATTTGGGCCGCGAAGCCTACACCGCCAATCGCCGCACCAAATCCGTGCTGGCCACGTTTTGAACGGCCTTCTTGAGGGAACGAACATGACCAATCACAAGATCGCCCTGATCCCCGGTGACGGGATTGGAACGGATGTGACGGATGCGGCCATGAAGGTGCTGCACGCCGTGGCTATGACTGCCGGTTTCACGCTGGAAACCGAGACCTTTCCATGGTCCTGCGCGCACTATCAAGAGACCGGTGCGATGATGCCTGCCGACGGGATCGAAACGCTGCGTGCGTTCGACGCGATCTATCTGGGTGCGGTTGGCTGGCCGGACACGGTGCCCGATGCGGTGTCGCTGCACGGTCTTTTGCTGCCGATCCGCAAGGCCTTTAACCAATACGCGAATATCCGCCCGCATCGCCTGCTGCCCTGTGTCGAGGGGCCGCTGAAAGCGCCGGGGTTTGACATCCTGTGCATCCGCGAGAACACCGAAGGCGAATATTCCGGCGCCGGGGGCCGCGTGCATCAGGGCATGGTCAACGAAGTGGCGGTCGAGACCGCGATCTTCACCCGCGCTGGCGTCGAACGCATTCTGCGCTTCGCCTTCGAGCAGGCGCGGGCACGCCGCAGGCATGTGACCTCGGTCACCAAGTCGAATGCGCAGAAGTATTCGATGGTCTTCTGGGATGAAATCACCCGCCACGTCGCCGCCGATTATCCCGATGTTGCCGTCTCCATGATGCATATCGACGCGATGGCGGCGCGCATGGTGATGGCACCCGAAAGCCTGGACGTGGTGGTGGCCTCGAACCTGTTCGGCGATATCCTGACCGATCTCGGCGCGGCGATCCAAGGCGGGCTGGGCTTTGCGGCGTCGGCCAATATCTGCCCCGATGGCTCTGGTCCGTCGATGTTCGAGCCTGTTCACGGCTCGGCCCCCGATATCGCCGGACAAAACATTGCCAATCCGATCGCGGCAATCTGGTCGGCGTCGATGATGCTTGACCACCTGGGCGAAAACGCCGCCGCAAGGGCCGTCATGGCGGCCATTGAACAGGCAACCGCCAAGGGCATCGGCACCCGGCCCGGTCGCCATTCCACCGACCAGATCACGGCGGCAATCCTTGCCGCGCTGGAGGCGGCCTCATGAGCCCGCTCACCCAAAATCCGTCTCGCGCCAAACCTCGCCGCACAAGAGAAACCCCCATGACCCTGCAAGACCCCGATCTCTTTCGCAACGCCGCACTGATCGACGGTGCGTGGTTTTCCCGCCCCGAGATGGCGGTGACGAACCCCGCCACCGGCGCGGTCCTGGGCGAATTGCCCGATTGCACCGCCGCGGAAACCCGCACCGCCATTGCAGCAGCCGAAAAGGCGATGATCGGCTGGCGTGCCCGCACCCATGCCGAGCGTGCCGATATCCTGATGCGGTGGTATACGCTTATTCTGGACAATACCGACGATCTTGCACAGATCCTGACCGCCGAACAGGGCAAGCCCTTGTCGGAATCGCGCGGCGAGGTGGCCTATGGGGCCAGTTTCGTGCGCTGGTTCGCCGAAGAGGCGCGGCGGATCAACGGCAAGATCATCCCCTCGCCCGTCGCGGGCAAGAAGATCCTTGCCATGAAGGAACCGGTCGGCGTCTGCGCGATCATCACGCCGTGGAACTTTCCCATTGCCATGATCACCCGCAAGGTTGCACCGGGGCTGGCGGCGGGCTGCAGCATGGTGGTCAAACCGTCCGATTTCACGCCCTGTTCGGCCCTGGCCCTCGCCGTTCTTGGCGAGCGTGCGGGGATGCCGGCGGGGGTGCTGAACATCCTGACCGGTAAACCCGAGGCCATCGGCGCGACCCTGACCGCCAGCCCCATCGTGCGCAAGCTGTCCTTCACCGGATCGACCCGCGTTGGCGCGCTTCTGGCCGAACAATGCGCGCCGACGCTCAAGCGGCTCAGTCTGGAACTGGGCGGCAACGCGCCGTTTGTTGTCTTTGATGACGCCGATCTTGATGCGGCAGTCGAAGGCGCGATGCAGTCCAAGTTCCGCAATGGCGGTCAGACCTGTGTCTGCGCCAACCGGATCATGGTGCAGTCGGGCATCCATGATGCCTTTGTCGCGGCGCTGGCGAAACGGGTCGATGCGTTGCGCGTCGGCGCCGGGACAGAGGCCGGGGTGGATATCGGACCGATGATCAACACCGCCGCGATCGACAAGATCAACGCCCATGTGGCGGATGCCCTCGACAAGGGCGCAACTCGCGTCACCCAGGCCCGCGATCTGCCGGAACATTATGCCGATCCTGTGGTGCTTTCGGGTGCCAGCACCGCTATGCGGCTGGCGAGTGAGGAAACCTTTGGCCCCGTCGCGCCGATTTTCCGCTTCGATACCGAAGAAGAGGCGCTGGCGCTGACCAATGGCACGCCGTTTGGTCTGGCCGCCTATTTCTACACCCGCGACATGGCGCGCGCCTTCCGTTTTGGCGAGGCGCTGGAATTCGGAATGGTCGGCCTCAACACCGGGCTGATCAGCAACGAGGTGTCCCCGTTCGGCGGCGTCAAGGCCTCCGGTCTTGGCCGCGAAGGTGCTCAGGAAGGGATCGAGGAATACCTCGAGACCAAGGCCTTCCACTTCGGCGGGCTGTAGGGCAGGCCGAAACGATCCCCCGCCGGTCGGCGCATAACGCCCCGGCGGACCCATCGGGGCGGATCGTGATCGCCAGTTTCGGGAAAATGACAGATGTCGCCTAAATCTGTGTGGCGGCGGGGTAGAATTCGGACCTTGCGCCGCGACGACATCCTGCCGTCCAGCGGGTCAAGACGGAAGCAGACTGCGCAATGCGGCCAGCGCGGATCGGTCTCCGTCCGACAGCGCAAGCACCGACTGCGCCAGAGCATGCCGGTCAAGACCAAAGTGACGGTACAGGTCGCCGATTGTGCCGGTCTGGCCGAAGTGTTCGACCCCGTGCGACACGGTCCGGTGCCCGCTGACCGCGCCCAACCACGCGAGCGTGGCCGGGGGGCCGTCTATCACGGTGACGAACAAGCAGTCGCGGGGCAGATCAGCAAACAGGGTCTCGATATGGCTGCGGGCCTTGGCATTGCCCCGTGCGCGCGCACGTTGCGCCGCCGTCCAGCCCGCATTCAGCCGGTCAGAGGAGGTGACGGCGAGCACTCCAACATCGCGGCGATGTTCGCCGATGATCCCGGCTGCTGCGATGGCCTCGGGTGCCACGACGCCTTGATAGGCGACGACAACCGAACAATTCGGCCCCGGTTTACGCAGCCAGTATGCCCCGTCGATAGCCCCCTGCCGGAAGGCGTCATCATGGCGCTTGCCCGGTTGTTCCAGCGGGTTGGTGCTCAGCCGAAGATAGACCGACCCGCCTGTTTCATCGCGCAGCCAGGTGCGCTCATCCGGGTCGCCGTCGCCGTCGCGCTGAAGATAATCGAACGCCCATTCCATGATGACGGCGAGTTCATCAGCAAAGGCAGGCTCGAACGCTGCGAGACCGTCCTGCGACATGCCGGTCAAGGGCGTGCCAATGGACTGGTGCGCGCCGCCTTCGGGGGCCAGAGTCACACCGGACGGGGTGCCAACAATGATAAAGCGCGAGTCCTGATAGCAGGCATAGTTCAATGCATCCAATCCGCGATGCACAAAGGGATCATAGACCGTGCCAATGGGAAAGGTCCGCTTGCCGAACAGGCTGTGCGACAGGCCTGCCGCCCCAAGCAACAAGAACAGGTTCATCTCGGCGATACCCAGTTCGATATGCTGACCTTCCGGGGCAAAGTTCCATTTTGCAGTCGACGGAATGCGATGTTCGATAAAGGCATCGGCCAGCGGCTGGCGGGCAAACAGCTTGCGCCGGTTGACCCAAGGGCCAAGATTCGTGGTTCCGGTCACATCCGGTGAGGTGGTGACGATCCGTGCCGCCAGCGCGCTGTCGCCCTTGGAGAGATCATCAAGAATCTTGCCAAACGCGGCTTGGGTCGAAATCTCGCGGTCGGTATCGATGGCAATGCCGGGCACCGGGATGCTGGCATCGTGAAAGCGGCGGCGGCCCTTGGCAAAAAATGGCACTCGCGAGAGATAATCGCGCAGCGCCGCCGGATCAGGGAGGGCCGCGAACGGCTCCCATTCCTGCCCCTCGGGCACGCCCATGTGCTTTTGCCAAGTGGCGAATTGCGTCGGGTTCATCAACCCGCCGTGATTGTCCTTGTGCCCGGCAATCGGCGTGCCCCAACCCTTGATCGTATAGGCAAGAAAACAGGTCGGGCGGTCATGGGTGATGGCGGCAAAGGTTTCGGCCATCGTTTCAACGCAGTTGCCGCCCAGGTTTTCCATCAGCGCGGCCAGTTCGGTATCCGTGCGACGGTCGATCAGCGCGCTGACATCGCCCTGATCGCCCAGATCCTCCATCAGTCGTTTGCGCCAGACGGCCCCGCCCATGAAGGTCAGCGCCGCGTATTGCTGGTTCGGGCAGCGGTCGATCCAGTCGCGCAAGGCGGCGCCCCCCGGTTCGGCAAAGGCCGCGCGTTGCAGCGTGCCGTATTTTACGCGCACCACGTCCCAGCCGAAGGCCTCGAATATCTTTTCGATCCGGGCAAAAAGCCCCTCGCGCACAATCCCGTCCAGCGACTGTCGGTTGTAGTCGATGATCCACCAGCAATTGCGTAACTCGTTTTTCCAACCCTCTTGCAGTGCCTCGTAGACATTGCCCTCGTCCAGTTCGGCATCACCAACCAGCGCCACCATCCGCCCCTCGGGCACATCCGCGCCCCATGGCTTGGCACGAATATAATCCTGCACAAGCGAGGCAAAGGTGGTGATCGCCACCCCAAGTCCGACAGAGCCAGTGGAGAAATCCACATCATCCACATCCTTGGTCCGGCTGGGATAGCTTTGCACGCCGTCAAAGCCGCGGAAATTTTCCATCCGGGCGCGGTCAAGATTGCCCATCAGATACTGGATCGCATGAAAGACCGGTGACGCATGAGGCTTGACTGCCACCCGGTCTTCGGGCCGCAGCGCATGAAAATAGAGCGCCGTCAGGATCGACACCATCGAGGCAGATGAGGCCTGATGCCCGCCGATCTTGATCCCATCCACCTTTGGCCGAACGTGGTTCGCATGATGGATCATCCAGTGAGACAGCCAGAGAAGCCGCTGTTCGATGGCCTTGAGATGCGGGAAATCGGCGGACATGGGATTAACCCTCTTTGTAGTAATAGCTGTAACCGTTGATTGCCGGTGCGCCGCCCAGATGGGCGTAAAGCACCCTCGCGCCGTCGGGAAAGAACCCTTTGCGGGTCAGGTCAATCATGCCCTGCATGGATTTCCCCTCATAGACGGGATCGGTGATCATCGCCTCGGTTCGGGCGGCGAGCCGGATGGCATCGTTTGTCGCCTCGGACGGGACACCATAGGCCGGATAGGCATAGTCAGGGTTGATGACGATCTCATCCTCACGCAGCTTGCGGTCCAGCCCCACCAGTTCAGCGGAGTTGTCAACAATCTGACGCACCTGTGCGCGGGTCTGTTCCGGCGTGCCCGAAGCGTCTATGCCGATCACGGTTTGCGCACGATCCTGCGCGGCAAAACCGACGATCATGCCAGCCTGCGTTGATCCGGTGACGACGCAGACGACGATGTAGTCGAAAGTAAAGCCCAGTTCTTTTTCCTGTGCGGCGACTTCTTCGGCAAAGCCGATATAGCCAAGCGCACCGTATTTGTGCACGCTCGCCCCCGCCGGAATGGGATAGGGCACACCGCCCGCATCCTTGACCGACTGGATCGCGTCTTCCCAGCTTTGCCGGATGCCGATGTCAAAGCCATCCTCAACCAGACGCGAATCCGCGCCCATCAGGCGGGTCATCAGGATGTTGCCGACGCGGTCATAGACGGCGTCATAATGCGGCACCCATTTTTCCTGCACCACGACGCATTTCATGCCGATCTTGGCCGCCGTCGCCGCCACCATGCGGGTGTGGTTCGACTGCACGCCGCCAATGGACACAAGCGTGTCAGCCCCCGAGGCAATCGCATCCGGCACGATATATTCCAGCTTGCGCAGCTTGTTGCCGCCCAGGGCGAGGCCCGAGTTGCAGTCGTCGCGCTTGGCATAAATCTGCACATTGCCGCCAAGTGCCTCTGTCAAGCGGGGCAGGTGTTCGATCGGCGTGGGGCCAAAGGTGAGGGGATAGCGTTCGAATTTGGTAAGAAGCGACATGCGGGTTTCTCCTGAGTGTTCCGGATATTGAAAACTCTAGCAGGGATGCCCGGAACATGGCTTTCATATTTTGACTGGATATTTCCTTTACTGCCGATTTTAAATAAAATATACTGACTATATATCCACATATAATGGTTATTATGGAAGAATCTTCCACACATGAACTTGACCGAATCGACCGCAACATGTTGCGGGCGCTGCAAAAGGATGGCCGCATTGCCAATGCCGATCTGGCAAAACTGGTCAATGTCAGCCCGGCCACGTGCCACCGACGCACGCAGAGGCTTCTGGACAAGGGTTTCATTACCTCGGTTCGTGCAGAGGTGGCCCCTGCCGCAGTGGGCCTTGGGGCGCTGGTGATGGTCGGGGTCGTTCTGGACCGGTCCACACCGGAAAGTTTTGCCGAATTCGAGACAGCCGTGGACGCGATGAAAGAAGTGCTGGACTGCAACCTCGTCGCAGGCGATTTCGACTATCTCCTGAAACTCCGCGTTCGCGACATGGCCGGGTTCAACCTGCTGCACGGTCGGCAACTGATCACGCTGCCGGGCGTCCGTCAGATCCGGACATTCTTTGTCTTGAAAGAGGTCAAGGATAACGCGCCCCTGTCATTCTGAAAAGCGGGGGGCAGACGTTCATGAACAGGGGTGGTTCCGGGAATCTGACCAGCCGGGGTAAGTGGATTTTCGGCAATGCCTCCTATCCGATTCCGTACAAGATCCGAGCCGCGCGCGCATCCGATAACCCGCGCCATTGCGATGATAGGGACCAAACCTCCGTATAGCTGGCTCGGGTTTCATGCTGGGTATGCGGCCAGTCGCTACCCCATACGACATGATCGGCCAGCAGCAAGCTTGTCAGTTCTTCCGCATGCGGCCGGATGTCGAACGGCATCCGGTAATGCGCGGCAAACTTGAAGAAAAGCGCGTTGCGGTCGTTCAGATGCGCGACTGCCCTGAGCAGCGGATCGTCTCTTGGCACCGCTTCCGAGGGCAGGCCGAAGTGATCGACCACGATGTTGATCCCCAGATCGGTCAACTTTGGCAGCAAGGAGGCAAGGCGTGGGCCCTCGAGATGGAGTTCGAGATGCATGTCTCGATCCCGGAGCTTGCGCAGCAATGCCCTTGTGGTCTTGTGCCGCAGGTCCGGGACCGTCGCCCCACGCACCAGGTTCCAGCGGACCCCCCGCACGCCAACCGCTGCGAGCCGATCAAGTTCTTCGTCATGCACATCCATTGCAACGACACAAACCCCGGCAAATCGTGACCGGTCCAACCGCGAGAGCGCGGCGCAGAGTTCCGAATTGTCGGTCCCGAGAAAGCTGACCTGAACGATCACACCCCCCTTGATTCCGCGATTTTCCTGATGATCGAGCCAATCGACCAGAGGCGCGGGTTGGTCGGGAACATAGCGCGCGCCGTCGATGACGGACACTTCTTCATAGACATGCGCATGGCAATCGAACTGGATCATCCTAGCCTCCTCATAATCATATATATGACCAGTTGACTATATGGGTCAATATGAACTATTCCTCTTATCAGGAGGAGTGCGTGATGGACAGATTCGCAGAGGCCGACACCAGGCTTCCGGCCTATGTGCGGTTGCGTGATACGCTGACCGCCCGGATCGCGAAGGGTGAATGGACCCCGGATGATCCGATCCCGTCCGAGGCGCGTCTGGCCAAGGAGTTCGACGTGTCGATCGGAACCGTGCGCAAGGCGGTGGATGGGCTGGTGGAAGAGCGTCTGCTCGAACGTCGGCAAGGCTCTGGCACTCGTGTGCGCGCCCCCTCTTTCAACGCGACACTGTTCCGATTCTTCCCGATCCGTGAGCGAGACGGCTCGCCACCTTCGATTCCATCGAGCCAGATCATCCTGCGCAGCGCAACCGAAGCACCGCAAAAGGCGGCCAGCGTGCTGGGGACACGCGATGTCATCAAGATCGTGCGCCTGCGCAGCCTTTCGGATCAGCCGGTCCTTTTCGAGGAAATCTATATCCCGGCAAGCCGCTTTGCTGGCTTCGAGGCGCTGCCCGAGGCCAGTCTGGGCCCGCTGCTCTACCCGCTTTATTTCGAGCATTTCGGCGTGATGGTGACGCGCGCGGCGGATGAGGTCTCGTTTGGGCGGGCCTCGGACCGTGTCGCGCAGCAACTTCGAATCCAGCCAGGCGACCCGCTGGCCGTGATCGAGCGCACAGCGCTCGACATCGAGAACACCCCGATCGAATGGCGCATCGCAAGCGGCAGCGCCACCGAATTTCGCTATCGCAGCGAAATCAAGTGACGACACAGAGATACACAAGGGAGAGAGACCATGACACTGAAGGCAACACTCATCGGCGTGACGGCAGCGGCGGCAATCGCCACGCCGGTTCTGGCAGAATACCCCGCGCGCACAATCGAGCTGACGATTCCGGCCGGCGCGGGCGGCGGCACCGATACCAGCGCCCGCAAGCTGGCGATCCTGCTTGAAGAAAAACTCGGCACCTCGATCGCAATCCTGAATGTGGGGGGCGGTGGTGGCTCTGTCGGCGCTTCGCAATTCATGCAGGCCAAGCCCGATGGCTATTCATTGTTCGCGACGTGGAACAGCCCGCTCACCACCGTGCCGCAGGTGCAGAACGTCGCCTATACGCTGGACAGTTTCACGCCGATCGTCTCGACCTCGGAAACCGCCTATACGCTTTGTGTCAAGGCCGACTTCCCGGCGAGCACCGGCGAAGAGTTTCTTGCGGAATTGCAGGCCAACCCCGGCAAATACACCTATGGAAATGACGGCATCGGCGGGACCATGCAACTGGCCGCAGAGCGGATCTTCCAGGCCAGGGGCATCGAGGCCGTGGCCATTCCCTTTGGTGGCGCGGGCGAAACCTTGCAGAACTTTCTTGGCAACCATGTGGATATCTACGGCGGCTCGATCTCGCCCGTCCTACCCTATGTCGAGAATGGCGAGGCGAAGTGCCTGCTGGTGACGTCTGCAGCCGACGTGCCGGCCTTGCCCGGTGCTTCGGGGCTGGCGGCGTTGGGTCTTGGTGACAAGGAAACGCTGCTGTGGCGGGCTATTCTCGGGCCGAAGGGGCTTGATCCGGAGATCGTCACGCTCCTGGCCAACACCATCGAAGAGGCGGTCAATGATCCAAGCTATGTGGAGTTTCTGAAGACCAAGGGCGAAGTACCCAACGTGGTCAAGGGCGAGGCGCTCGGCGCGCGGCTCAAGTCGGAATACGACGCTCTGGCCGAAGTGTCCAAGGCCCTGGGCCTCTGAGCGATGGAAACGCGTCAGGATATCCTGCTGGGGCTGATCTTTATCAGCCTCGGCCTCGCCGCCGCCTGGATGGCGAGAGACTATGCCGGGGCCAGCGGAACCTATCCGATGGTGCTCGGCCTGGTCCTGACGCTTCTGGGCGGGGCCGTGGCGACCAAGGCCGTCCGGTCCGGTTCAACACGGGCGCGTATCCTCGTGGATGCCCCGGCCCAACTGATGACGGCGGTCGTGATTGCGACCCTCTACGTGGCCGCCGTTGTCCCTCTCGGGTTCTACACCGCGTCCTTTCTGCTGATGCTGGCCATGCCACTGGGGCTGGGATTCCGTCGGGGTATCTACGCATTGTTCACCGCCGTTGCGTTCGTCGCGATTGTTTATCTGGTTTTCACCGTCCTGCTCAGGAAGCCGCTCCCTCGCGAGGCGATCCTTTCCCTTTCGGGTGTCGGGGGCTGACATGGAGTTCTACATCAATGCGCTTTCGGAGGTTCTGACCTTCGGTCCGCTGGTCGCCATGATCGGGGCGACGCTGGTGGGTGTCTTCATTGGCGCGCTTCCTGGCCTGAACCCGGTCATGGCCATCGCGCTGCTGCTGCCTCTGACCTATTCGATGGACCCGCTGGTCGCGCTCGGCATGGTGGCCGGAATCTATAATGGTTCGATGTATGGCGGCGCAATTCCTGCGATCCTGCTTCGCATTCCCGGCACTCCTGCCTCGATCGCAACGACCTTCGACGGCTTTCCCATGGCCGAAAAGGGCGAAGCGTCCAAGGCGCTCAAAATCGCCTGCTGGTCCTCTGCCGTGGGCGGCATCGCCAGCGCCCTCGCACTGATGACTGTCGGTCCGCTACTGGCGCGCGTCACGCTGTTCTTCGGCCCCGCCGAGTATTTCTGGATCGCCATGTTCGGCATGGCCTCGGTCGGGGTGATGGTCGGCTCTGATCCTGTCAAGGGCATCATGGCGGCCACTCTCGGCTTGCTGATCGGCACCATGGGCATCGACAATCTCTCGGGGCAGGCGCGGTTCACTTTCGGCCAGACATGGCTTCTCGGTGGGCCGGATCTGATCGTTGTGCTGGTCGGGCTCTATGCGCTGCCGCCGGTTCTCCAACTGGCCGAGAATTGCGATCTCAAGGGACTTTCGGCGGCACAGTTGAAACTGACGCGCGTGCCGTTCAGTCCCGGTGAGTGGCGCGGCCTTCTGCCGACCTGGCTGCGATCCTCGGGCATCGGTATCGGCGTCGGCATCCTGCCCGGAGCGGGCGGAAACATTGCGGCCTTCCTCAGCTACAACGCCGCCAGGAACGCCTCCGACGACCCCGACAGCTTTGGCAAGGGCAATCCCCAGGGCGTGGCCGCCGCCGAATGCGGCAACAATGCCGACAATGCCGCCTCGATGATTCCGGCGCTGTCTCTTGGCATTCCCGGCAACGTGGTCGCAGCCCTCGTGCTGAGTGCGCTCACCATCCACGGTCTGCAACCAGGGCCGCAGCTTTTCCATCAGAACCCGCTCCTCATAGGCGGTTTCATGATGGAGATGCTGATTACGTCGCTCCTGATCCTAGTCCTTGGCGGTGTCTTGGCAACGCGTGTCTTTGCCCAGTTTCAGCGCCTGCCCGGCGTGTTGCTGGTGCCGTCGATCCTGGTCCTGATGTGCGTCGGCGTTTTCGTCATCAATGGTCGTCCGGTTGATCTCTGGGTGATGCTCGCCGCCGGTCTTGCGGGTTATTTTCTTGAAAAGGTCAATGTCCCGCTGGCCCCCATCATTCTTGGCATGATCCTCGGACCAATGGCCGAGCAGAGTGTGAGGCGCGCCCTTCTCATCAGCCGCGGAGATGCGACCGAGCTTCTTACGCACCCGATCTCGGCCGGGTTGGCAATCGCGACCGTGCTCGTCCTCATCTGGCCTATCGCGAAAGCGGTGCGGCGACGAAACTGCAGCAGGCAAGCATGACGCAGAAAGCATTGCCATGAACTCAGGAAACTCCTTTCGCATCAGCCGTTTACGGAACTGGCCCCGCTTGCACAAAGCACCGCGGACCGACTTTGTTACGCAAACATCGAGAGAGCTTCATATTGAGAACCCAGCATGGTTGCTGTGATGCATGAGCAGCGCCATACGACCGAGCTACAAGACCAAGAACTGACCGTCCTACAACGAAGCGTTGAAGCGGCACAGCTCCCTGACGATCTGGTTCGATCAAGATATGGCTTGGGTGCCTCCGTCGACCGGCAAGCGGGGTCGGCAGCCTGAGTACAGAGATGGCGCGATCCAGATGTGCCTAACTGTTCCATCCCGAATGATCACATTTCTCCTCGGCGATCCGCGCTCTTCATGGCAAGGTGCGTTCTGAGTGATATTAGAGGTGGTTCGGTTGATCTGAACAGGTTCCTGGCGTTTTCTAAGTGAATTTCCGCCTCGGTCAGGCCGCTACCCCTCCGCCATACAGATTAAGGCAGAGCCGAATTAAAGGCAAAGCGACAGCAACCTTTCCACGCTAGCGAAGCCGGTTCATCGCCAATTCGGGCAGCCATGTGACGATACCGGGGAAGACGGCGAACAGGACCAGAATCACCAACTGTATCGCAAAGAACGGCATCACCCCGCGATAGACTTGGCCGATGCCGATGCCCTTTGGCAGCACCCCCTTCAGGTAGAATAGCGTATAGCCAAAGGGCGGCGTGATATAGGCCATCTGCGCCGTAACCATGAACAGGACACCAAACCACAAGGGGTCGAACCCCAACAAGCGCACGATGGGCATGAACACCGGAACACACAAAAGAATGATGCCGATCTCATCCAGAAACAGCCCCAGAAGGATCAGGATGGCCATCATCACTCCCAATACAATCCAGCGCGAAGCTTCAAGGTTGCGCACGAAATCAAGCACCGAATCCGCGCCGCCAGTTGCCACGAAGACCGAGATGAAGGCCTTGGCACCGAGGGTGATCCACAAGATCATGGCGGTGACACGCAGCGTGTCAGTCGCGGCCTCGCTCAGAACCGCCAGCCGGAACCGCCCAGAGACCACGGCCGACAGAGCAGCACCCAGAACGCCCACGGCCGCGGCCTCGGTCGGGGTGGCGAGGCCCATGTAGATGGTGCCCAGCACGCTCAGGATAACGAGAGCTGGCAGGATCAGCGTGCGCAGGGCTGCCAGCCGCTCAGCCAGCGGTGGGGTGACACGGTTTTCGGGCAGCGGTGCCAGTGCCGGGTTCAGGCGCGCGCGCGCCCAGATATACAGACTGTAGGAACTCGCCAGAATGAGCCCCGGCACGATACCGGCTATGAACATCTGGCCGATGGAGATTTGTGCGGTGATCGCAAAAACGATGGTGACGATCGACGGCGGAATGAGGATGCCCAGCGTGCCACCGGCGCAGATCGTGCCCAGCGCCAGCGGTGGGTGGTAGCCGCGCTTCAACATCGCCGGTAGCGCCAGAATCCCCATCGCCGCAACCGCCGCACCGACAACCCCTGTCATCGCCGCCATGATTGTGCAGATCACCACCGTACCAATGGCCAACCCACCGTTTAGGTTGGAAAACCACTTTTCCATCGCGTTGTAGAGATCTTCGATGATCGCCGATTTTTGCAGGATGGCAGCCATCAGCACATAGAGCGGAATTGCCATCAGGGATTCTGATGTCATGGTCTGATAGGTGTTCAGAACCGTGACAATAAGCGCATGGGGCCCCCACAGAAAGATCGTTGCCAGAAAGGCGATGGCGCCCAGCACAAAGGCCAGCCCCGCGCCAGTCAGCATAAGAAGAACCAGCGAGGCGAACATGCCCGTCAGCACAAAAGAGGATTCCATCACTTGGTCTCCGGCGCGACAGCGGCAAAGGCCAGTTCCGCCAGCGCCTGAAGGATCAAAAGAAGCGCGGCCAGCGGTAGCACCGCCTTGACCGGCCAGATAACGGGGTTCCAGGCGGAGTAGGTGGTCTCGCCGTAGCTGTAGGATTGCAATGCCAGCGGCAGGCTGAACCACAGAAGAATGGCACCAAAGACCAGCGCCAGCAGGGCCGCAACGAAGGCCAGAAGCCGTTTCAGCCAGCCGGTCGCACGTTCGGACACGATATCCACCGCAACATGGCCCCCCAAATGCAGAAGATATGGGCCGCCGAACAGAAAGAACGGCCCGAACAGCATGGTCGCCAGTTCCGGTGCCCATGAGGACGGGAGCCGGAAGCTGTAGCGCGCAATCACCTCGAACAGCATAAGACCGGCGATGACGAACACCAGCCAGCGCGTTGCTGAAAAAAGCCGATGGTTCAGGCCCGTGACAGCCTGTGCGATACGCAGCATGTGCCCTACCTCCAATTCAGGCCAGCCGGGTTGCCCGACAGGCCTGTGACACTTGTATTCGCCTGTTGCTTACAAAAGGCCCAGTTCGCGCAGCATCTCTTTCTGGCTTTCCATCATCTCGACCGCAAGCGCATCATCGCCCGCAGCGTGTGCCCAGGATTCGACGGCGCGCTGGCGGCCCTCGATGACATCCTCGGGGTCAAACCGGATGACCTCGACCCCGGCTTCGGCAAATTTGGCGAGATATTCGCCATCCGCTGCGATGAGGTCTTGCCGCAGCGACACCGAAATCTCGCGCGCGGCCACATCCAGCGCCACGCGCTGCTGCTCGTCAAGCCGACCATATGCGGCAGAGTTGGCGACATACGAGGTTGCGGTGCTTGGTTGATGCACGCCGGGCAGCAAGAGATAGCGTGCCACCTCCTGAACCCCTTCCTCGAAATTGGCGCGAACATCTCCGCGGTCGGCAATGTCAATCAAACCGCGATCAAGCGCCGAATACACTTCGCCGGTCGGCAGCGGCGATACGGCGACGCCGAAATCGGCCATCACGGCAGCGGCCAGCCCGACAAATCGTCCCTTCAGGCCGCCCATATCGGCAATGCGGCGGATCTCGACGCGCGAATGGATAGGTTCTTCGCCATAGATGGTAGGGGCAATATAGGTCAGGCCCGCATCGGCATAGCTTCGCCGCGCCATCTCCAGCCCGCCGCGATAATAGAACCACGCCTCGAATTGATCGCCCTGCGGAAAACCGAAAGGCACGGTCGAGGAAAAACCATGCGATGGGATGCGCCCGGCGGTGTAGCCGTCAAAGGTCTTCATCATCTCGAACGCGCCACCGCGCACCGCGTCAAAAGCCTGCGCGGCAGGCACGATCTGACCGCCCGAAAACGGTCTGATCTGAAGCGTGCCACCGGACAGTTGCTCGACACGCGCGCAGAAGCGTTCTTCATAGGCCATCGGCGTGGTGCCGCCATCCCACAGGGCCTGCATACGCCATTGCGTCACGCCCTGGGCGCGCACGCTACTGGCGGCCACGACAGCGGGTACCGCCAGAGCGGTCGCCCCCGCCCCGCAAATGAAGTTGCGTCGGTTTGAATTGGTCATTGTCTTCTTTCCTCCCTTGAAGATGTCGACGCGGGTGTCATTTGCCGTCAAGCAGTTCCCGCGCCTTGTCCACACTCACGTTCCCCGAGGCCGCAAGCGCTTTCGCAACCGCCTCGATCTGATGGCCCTGTGCACCCGCCAGAATGGCGATGTTTCGCGCGTGCAGGGCCATATGCCCTTTCTGGATACCTTCGGTTGCCAGCGCCCTCAGCGCGGCCATGTTCTGCGCCAGTCCGACAGCCACCGTCACCTCGGCCAGTTCCTGCGCCGAGCTGACGCCCAGCAGCCGCAAGGCGGCCTGCGCGGCGGGGTGGGTTTTTGTGGCGCCGCCCACCAGACCCAGCGCCATCGGCATCTCTAACGTCCCGTGCAACCGGCCATCCTTACCCCTTTCCCACTGCGTCAGCGAGGTGTAGCGCCCGCTGCGCGCGGCCCAGGCATGTGCGCCCGCCTCGATCGCGCGCCAGTCGTTGCCGGTGGCCACCACAACCGGGTCGATGCCGTTCATGATGCCCTTGTTATGCGTTGCCGCGCGATATGGGTCGATCAATGCCAGCGCGCAGGCCTCCAACATTCCGTCGATCACCTCGGCACCGGCCAGCGTGGGAGTGGTCAGCGCCTCGGGGGTCAGGCTGACGCGGGCGCGCACAAGACGCTTGTCGGCAAGGTTGGACAGGATGCGAAGCCGGACATGACCGCCGGCGATTTCGGCTACGCGTGGCGCAATGGTTTCGGCCATGGAGTTGACGGTGTTCGCGCCCATTGCATCGCGCACATCGACCAGCAGGTGCAGCACCACCATCGGCCCCACGGGCGAGGTATCGAACACATGCACCTCGATATCCTTGCAGCCACCGCCTAGCCCGATCAGCACGGTATCGCGCTGGTTGGCCATCTCGATCAGCGCATCCGCTTCCGATCGTAGCCGGTGGCGCGCGGCGTGCGGGTCATCCATGCCCAGCACCTGTATCTGCGCGCGCATGATCGGCGCGCTGGAGGTGGTGACAAAGCCGCCGCATCCCCGCGCGATCCGCGCCATATAGGAGGCTGCGGCCACCACCGAGGGTTCCTCAACCGCCATCGGCACCAGATAGTCGCGTCCGTTGACGGTGAAGTTGCTGGCAACCCCCAAAGGTAACTCGAACCTGCCGATCACATTCTCGATCATGCCATTGGCGATCGTCATCGGCAGCACCGGCCCCTCACCCAGCGCCGCGATGTCCGCCACCTCCAACCCGGCAGCGCCGGCCGTGGCTGCAAGGCGCTCGGCGGGCTCCATGCTGCGAAGGTTTTCGATTCGGGATGTCACGCGCCCGGTGTGCTCTTTGTTGTCTTGCGGCATGTCGCTCCTCCGTCCCTTGCGGAATGCATAGAGGCTGACTGGAGGAATAAAAGATACAGTTGGAGAAATAATACCATAACTGTATCTTATATTTTATAGATACAGAGAGAGGCGCGGAATGACGAAAACAGAGCGGGTTGTTGAAAACCTCCGCCAGCAGATCGCCAAAGGCGCGCTGTGCCCCGGTGCCCGAGTGCCCTCGATCCGTCGCGCGGCCGAAGACCATGGCGTGTCGTACAACACCGTGGTGGAGGCTTACGAGCGGCTTGTGGCGATGGGGTATCTGCGCGCAAGGCGCGGCGCGGGATTTTTCGTTGCCGAGGCCATTCGCCCGCCCCGGCAGGAAAAAACGCCGCGCCATGTGGTGGAAGCGGTTGACCACATCTCGTTGTTGCGTGCCCAGCTTGACCAGAATTACGATGTCCGCGTCGGCGATGGCCGACCACCCGGCAGCTGGATGACCTCAACCGTCCCACGCCGCATTCTAGCGGCCTCGAGCGATACGATTGCCGACAGTTCCGGCTATGGCGTTCCAAAGGGCAACAGTTCCATCAGGGAGCTGATCGCCGCGCGCCATCAAAGCCAAAACATCGACTTGTCGCCCAAACAGATCGTCACCACATTTGGCGGCAACCACGCGCTGGACCTGATCGTGCGGCGCTACCTGAGGCCCGGGGATTGCGTGCTTGTGGATGATCCGGGCTATTATCCTCTGTTTGCAAAGCTGAGGCTGGCGCAGGTGCGCTTTGTGGGCGTACGTCGCGGGCCCGTGGGGCCAGACCTTGACGATCTGGCCGAGAAAGTGGCGCGCGAGGCACCGAAGATGTTCTTCACTCAGTCATTGGCGCAAAACCCCACCGGCAGTTCGCTCGACCTGCCAACCGCGCATGGCATTCTGCGGATCACCGAACAAGCCGGGTGCTTTGTGGTCGATGACGACCCCTTCATCGACCTTCCGGGCATCGAGGGCGTGCGGCTGGCCGCGCTTGACCAGTTTCGGAACGTAATTTTTGTGGGCACGTTTTCAAAGATGCTGTCGGCAAGCTTCCGCTCTGGCTATATCGCCGCCGCGCCGGATATCGCGACGGAACTGGCCGAGCTGAAAATGATCACCTCGGTCAACAGCTCGCGGTTTTCCGAGCTGATGATCGTCGATATCATCCGCAGCCGCCGCTACCAGAAACACCTTAATCGGATTGCCCGGCTAACCCATGATGCCGGCGTCAGCCTTGCGCAAACCTTGCGCGAGCTGGGGTTGCACACCCATACCATCCCCGCGCAGGGTTATTACACCTACCTTTTGCTACCCGATGGGAAGGACGATGTGGAACTGGCCCATCGCGCCGCGGCCGAGGGCATATTTTTGGCACCCGGCACCTTTTTTGCGGCTGATCCCGCGGCGCACAGGCATGGCATCCGCATCAATGTGGCGCGCGCCAATGACCCGCGGTTCACCCGGTTTCTGCGCAACACGCTATGCTGAGCGCTCTTGTCCGGCAGCGCTTCAGGCGCGATGCGCGTCTCGCGCCAGACCGGACAGGATTTCGGTGCCACCATGAGCGCTTCCCTGCCATCCTGCGATCATATCCCGAAAAGGGCAGACGCCGAAGCGCAGAAGAAAGGTAAGGCAGTATGACCGTGCGCCCGAAAATCCTGCTCGCAGACCATCTGAAGACGCTGAAGCTGCCCACCTTGCCTCACGGGGATATGACAAACTCGCCCGCCCCCGGCGGCGTCCGCCGCCAATGCTCAAGTTGCGCGCCTTTGGCGTGACCGCGAGCGGCGGATGTTCGCAGTGGCTCAAAGCCGACGCAGCACCTCATCCAGCAGCTTTTGCGCGACCGGCGCAAGCTCACGGTGACGCGGGCAGAGGACAAGAAAGGGTGGCACGGTAACGGTCTCTTGCGTATCCAGTATCGCAAGGCCGGGACCGGTGCGCGTCAGCAGCTGCGCGACTTCGCGCGTCAGCGGCGCGATGGCCTCAGACCCCATGACCACGCTGAGCGCGACCAGCAGTGAGGAGCTGTTGGTGACCCGTCTCGGCGTGTTCAGCCGGTTTGCCAGAAAGGCATTTTCCAGCGCCGTGCGGATCGGCAGGCCCGATTCCTGTATGACGAACTCATAGGGCATGGTTTCGGCCAGCGACACGCTGCGACCTGCCAGAGGATGCGACGCGCGAACCAGAAAGCAAACGTCTTCCGTGCGCCCCGGAAAGGCCTGAAAGCTGCGCACTTCGCTGCCGTCGCCGATCCGGGCCAGAACGAAATCGAACCGGCCTTCCTCCAACCCGCGGACCAGCGTCACCGAGGGCGCGACCTCGATGGTTGGCTGGATGTCGGGCACGTCTTTTCGCACCGCCAGCAAGGCCGGCACCAGGACGCCGACGGTCGGGCCGGTCACGGCACCGACCCGCACCGCGCCTGCCATGCCGTCGCGCAGATGGGTCACTTCGGTCGTGAGGGCGTCCATCTCGAAAAGGATAACCCGCGCATGACGGACGAATGCGGCCCCGGTCGGGGTCGGCTGCATCCCGCGCGGCAGGCGCTCAAAGAGCGGCGCGCCAATGTCGGCTTCGATTTCCGACAGCATCCGGGACGCGCCGGGTTGCGACAGGCCGACCGCGTCAGCCGCCAGTTGCAGCTTGCCGGTGTCGTGGATGGCGCGGATCAGCCTGAGATGCGACGGCTTGAGGCGCGAGATCGAGGAAGGGCTCATACCAAAGCATACCATTTATATTATGACTGTCGATTAATTTCGCATTAGTTTGCTATGCTTTCCGGGGCTAGAACGGAGTCTGGATGGTGCCGCATCTCAAGAGCGCCCCGCCACCGGAGGAGGAAATCATGACCTTGAAGTCCATTCTTGTCAGCGCGGCGCTGGCAAGCACAGTTGCCACAGGTGCCTTTGCCGACGGGCTTGTCGGCATCGCGATGCCAACGAAATCATCGTCCCGCTGGATCTCGGACGGTGAGTCGATGGTCAAGCAATTCGAAGACGCTGGCTATCAGACGATCCTGCAATACGCCGAGGATGACATTCCCAACCAGCTTGCGCAGATCGAGAACATGATCACAAATGGCGTCGACGTGCTGGTTATCGCGGCGATCGACGGCACCACCCTGTCGAACGCGCTGGAGAACGCGAATTACGCAGGTGTCGAGGTGGTCGCCTATGACCGGCTGATCCGCGACAGCCCGCATGTCAGCTATTACGCGACCTTCGACAACTTCAAGGTCGGCGTGCAGCAGGCCGAAACGCTGGTTTCGGGTCTGCAAGAGCGCTTTGCCGATGCCGAACCCTGGAATGTCGAGCTTTTCGGCGGCTCGCCCGACGACAACAACGCCTACTTCTTCTACGATGGCGCGATGTCGGTGCTGCAACCGCTGATCGATTCGGGCCGCATCAACGTCGTGTCGGGCCAGATGGGAATGGACACTGTGGGCACGCTGCGCTGGGACGGTGCCGTGGCGCAGGCGCGGATGGATAACCTTCTGTCGGCACATTACACCGACACGCGGGTGCATGGCGTGCTGTCGCCTTACGATGGCCTGTCGATCGGCATCCTGTCTTCGCTCAAGGGGGTTGGCTATGGCTCCGGCGACACGGCGATGCCAATCGTCACCGGTCAGGACGCCGAAGTGCCCTCGATCAAGTCGATCCTCGCGGGCGAACAATATTCGACCATCTTCAAGGACACCCGCGAACTGGCGCGCGTCGCCGTGGGCATGGTCGAGGCTATTTTGGAAGGCGGCACGCCCGAGATCAACGATACCGAGACTTACGACAACGGTGTCAAGGTCGTGCCCTCCTATCTTCTGGAGCCTTTGAAGGTCACCAAGGACAACTGGCAAGAGCGTCTGATAGATACCGGTTATTACACGGTGGATCAGATCAAGTAGACGCCTCGCGCGCCGTTTGCCGCCATTTGGCCCGGCGGACCGGTCGGCTCCACCCTGTCCGGTCCGCCCCTGCTCCCTTATTTTCGCGAGGTCGCCACCATGCGCGATACATTGCTGGAAATGCGCTCGATCACCAAGACGTTTCCCGGCGTCAAGGCGTTGGACGATGTGTCGCTCAAGGTCCGAAGCGGCGAAATCCACGCCATCTGCGGCGAGAACGGCGCGGGCAAGTCGACGCTCATGAAGGTGCTCTCGGGCGTCTATCCGGCGGGCAGCTACGCGGGTGAAATTCATTATGACGGCGAACTGGCCGCGTTTCGCGGCATCGCCGACAGTGAGGCGCGCGGCATCATCATCATCCATCAGGAACTGGCGCTGGTGCCGCTTCTGTCGATTGCCGAGAACCTGTTTCTGGGCAACGAGACGGCCCGTGGCGGCGTGATCGACTGGCGCGAAACCAATCGCAAGACCGAACGCCTGCTGAAAAAGGTCGGCCTGCGCGATGCGCCGACCGTCCAGGTGGCAAAGCTGGGTGTCGGCAAGCAACAACTGATCGAGATCGCCAAGGCGCTGGCCAAGGATGTGCGTCTCCTGATCCTCGATGAGCCGACGTCGGCCCTGTCGGAAAGCGACAGCGAGGCCCTGCTGAGCCTCATGCTGGAGCTGAAGGCGCAGGGCATGACGCAAATCATCATCAGCCACAAGCTGAACGAGGTGCGCCGCGTGGCCGATACCGTGACCGTGATCCGCGACGGGCAGTCGGTCTCGCGCTTTGACGCCGAGGATGGCATCACGGAGGATCGCATCGTGCGCGACATGGTCGGGCGGTCGATGGAAAACCGCTATCCCCAGCGCACGCCACAGATCGGCGCGCGCATCATGCGGGTGGCGGATTGGTCGGTCCATCACCCCGAACACGCCGACCGGCAGGTGATCCGTAATGTCGGGTTCGATGTCCGCGCGGGCGAGGTGGTGGGCATTGCCGGGCTGATGGGGGCCGGGCGCACCGAACTGGCCATGTCGATCTTTGGCCAAAGCTGGGGGCAGAACATCACGGGCACTGTCGAGATGCACGGTAAACCGGTCGATGTCTCGACCGTCAGCCGCGCCATCGAGGCCGGGCTGGCCTATGTGACCGAGGACCGCAAGAGCCTTGGGCTGATCCTCGACGACACGATCACACGCAACATCACACTGACCAACCTGCCGAAGGTGGCGCGCGGCGCGGTGCTCAACGATCACGCCGAAACCACGGTCGCCGAAAAATACTGCAAGGATCTGGGCATCCGCACGCCGGGGGTTTTCCAGAAGGTGGTGAACCTGTCGGGCGGCAACCAGCAGAAGGTGGTGCTGTCCAAGTGGCTTTTCGCCGGGCCCGAGGTGCTGATCCTCGACGAGCCGACGCGCGGCATCGACGTCGGCGCGAAATACGAGATCTACGGCCTGATCAACGATCTCGCCGCCGCCGGAAAGGGCGTGGTCATGATTTCGTCCGAGATGCCGGAACTTCTGGGCATGTGTGACCGGATCTACGTCATGAATGAAGGCGCTTTGGTCGGCGAAATGCCGGTCGGCGAGGCCAGTCAGGAGCGCATCATGTCGCTCATCGTGAACGAATAGGGGACAAGGGATGTCTGTTGTCGAAAGCACATCGCAAAAGGCCGGCGGAACTGGCGGGATCGGAGCCTATCTCGCGGCGCATTTGCGCGAATACGGACTGCTCTTCGCGCTGATCGCGATCATGGCGTTCTTTCAGATCGTCACCGGCGGCACGCTGCTGCGGCCGATCAACCTGACCAACCTGTTATTGCAGAACAGCTATATCATCATCATGGCGCTGGGGATGCTGATCGTCATCGTCGCGGGCCATATCGACCTTTCGGTGGGCTCCGTCATGGGCTTTGTCGGCGCGCTGGCGGCGGTGATGGTGGTGAACTGGGACGTCTCGATCGGCGTCACCATGGCCACTTGCGTTGCGGTCGGCGCGATCATCGGCGGCGCGCAGGGCTATTGGATCGCCTATTGGAAAATCCCGTCCTTCATCGTGACGCTGGCGGGGATGCTGGTGTTTCGCGGCCTGTCGCTCTGGCTGCTCGAAGGCCAGTCGGTGGGGCCGTTCCCGCGCGAATTCCAGGTGATCGCCACGGGCTTCGTGCCCGATATTCTGCCGGGCAGCGAGGCGTTCAAGAGCCTCTTCGGCACCCGGAACTTCAACGTGCTGGCCTTTGCCACCGGGCTGATCGCGGCGGCATGGGTCATCTGGTCCGGCCTGCGCCAGCGCGCGCATAACAAGGCCTACGGGATCGAGGACGAGCCGCGCGCTTTTTTCATCGCGCGAACCGCCATTATCGCGGTCACGCTGGTCTTCGTGCTCTACAAGCTGGCCACGTTTCGCGGCCTGCCCAACGTGCTTTTGACCATGGGGGCACTGACGCTGATCTATGCCTTCATCACCGAACGCACCGTGCTGGGCCGCCGCATCTATGCGCTTGGCGGCAACGAGAAGGCAGCCAAGCTGTCGGGGATCAAGACCGAACGGCTTACCTTTCTGGCCTTCGTCAATATGGGCATGCTGGCCGCCATCGCCGGTCTGGTCTTTGCCGCGCGGCTCAATACCGCGACGCCCAAGGCCGGTTTCGCGCTGGAGCTTGACGTGATCGCCGCGGCCTTCATCGGCGGCGCGTCGATGTCGGGCGGTGTGGGCCGGATCGTCGGTGCCGTGGTCGGGGCCTTCCTGATGGGGGTGCTCAACAACGGCATGTCGCTCATGGGCATCGGCATCGACTATCAGCAGATGATCAAGGGCCTCGTGCTGCTCGCCGCTGTCATCTTTGACGTCTACAACAAGAGGAAGGGCTAAGCTCATGGCATTCAAACCCGCAAAATGGCCCCGCAAGTTGCGGTCTCAGGAATGGTATGGCGGCAGCACCAAGGACGTCATCTATCATCGCGGCTGGATGAAGAATCAGGGCTATCCGGATGACCTGTTTGACGGACGCCCGGTGATCGGCATCCTGAACACATGGTCCGACATGACGCCTTGCAACGGCCACCTGCGCGAACTGGCCGAAAAGGTGAAGGCCGGTATCTGGGAGGCGGGCGGATTTCCAATGGAAGTGCCGGTTTTCTCGGCCTCGGAAAACACCTTCCGGCCCACGGCGATGATGTTCCGCAACCTCGCCGCCCTCAGCATCGAGGAACAGATCCGGGGCCAGCCGATGGACGGCTGCGTGCTGATGGTTGGCTGTGACAAGACCACGCCGTCGCTGCTGATGGCGGCCGCTTCCTGCGATCTGCCGTCGATCGTGGTGACCGGCGGGCCGATGCTGAACGGCTGGTTTCAGGGCGAACGCGTTGGCGCGGGCACGCATCTGTGGCGCTTTTCCGAGGCGGTCAAGGCGGGCGAGATGACGCAGGACGAATTCCTTGATGCCGAGGCTGCGGTGACGCGCTCTTCGGGCACCTGCAACACCATGGGCACCGCGTCGAGCATGGCCTCGATGGCCGAGGCGCTCGGCATGGCGCTGTCGGGCAATGCGGCGATCCCGGCGGTGGACAGCCGCCGCAGGGTGATGGCGCAGCTTTCCGGGCGGCGCATCGTGCAGATGGTCAAGGACGATCTGAAACCCTCTGACATCCTGACCCGCGACGCCTTCGAGAACGCGATCCGCTGCAATGGGGCGGTCGGCGGATCGACCAATACCGTGATCCACATGCTGGCCATCGCGGGCCGGGTGGGCGTGGACCTCACGCTTGATGACTGGGACCGTTGCGGGCGCGACATTGCCACGATCGTGAACCTGCAACCCTCGGGCACATACCTGATGGAGGAGTTCTTTTATGCCGGCGGCCTGCCCGTCGTGCTGAAGCGGCTGGCCGAGGGCGGCAAGCTGCACAAGCAGGCGCTGACCGTCTCGGGCAAGACGATCTGGGATGAGGTCCGGCACGCGAAGAACTGGAACGAAGACGTGATCCTGCCGCTCGATCGTGCGCTGACGCAAAAGGGCGGCATCGCGGTTCTCAGGGGTAATCTGGCCCCCAAGGGGGCGATCCTGAAACCCTCTGCCGCGACCCCTGCCCTGATGCAGCATCGCGGCCGCGCCGTGGTGTTCGAGGATATCGACGATTACAAGGCCCGGATCAACGACGACGCACTCGACATTGACGAGACCTGCATCATGGTGCTGAAGAATTGCGGGCCCAAAGGCTATCCCGGCATGGCCGAGGTGGGCAATATGGGCCTGCCGCCCAAGGTGCTGAAAAAGGGCATCAAGGACATGATCCGCATCTCGGATGCGCGCATGTCGGGCACGGCCTATGGCACGGTGATCCTGCACACCTCGCCCGAGGCGGCGGCGGGCGGGCCGCTGGCGGTCGTGCGCACGGGCGACATGATCGAGGTCGATGTCGAAAACCGCCGCTTGCATCTGGATATCTCCGATGCGGCGTTGCAGGCCCGGCTGGCCGACTGGACCCCGTCGCACGCGCGCGCGCAAAGCGGCTATGACTGGCTGCACCAGACCCATGTGGAAGGGGCCGATACCGGGGCCGATCTGGATTTCCTCAAGGGGTGCCGTGGCGCGCCGGTCGGAAAGGACAGTCACTGATGAAAATCGCACTGGCAGGTATCGGCAAGATCGCGCTGGATCAGCATGTTCCGGCCATCGCCGACAGCCCCGACTGGGAACTGGCCGCCACCGTCAGCCGCCACGGCACGGTCGACGGCGTCGAGGCCTTCACCGATCTCGGCACCCTGCTGGCGACGCGCACCGATATTCGGGTCGTCTCGCTCTGCCTGCCGCCGGTGCCGAGGTTCGAATATGCGATGCAGGCGCTTAGGGCCGGGCGGCATGTCATGCTGGAAAAGCCGCCGGGGGCGACGCTGGCCGAATGTCACGCGCTTGAAGCCGCGGCGCTGGCCGCGAACCTAAGCCTTTATGCCACCTGGCATTCGCGTCATGCCGACATGGTCCCTGCGGCCAAGGCCTGGCTTGCCGACAAACGGTTGCGCAGCCTGACCGTCACCTGGAAGGAGGACGTGCGCCGCTGGCATCCCGGACAGGCCTGGATATGGGAGCCGGGCGGGCTTGGCGTTTTTGATCCGGGCATCAATGCGCTCTCCATCGTGACCGAGATCCTTCCCGCCGACATCCACGTCACGCAGGCGCAGCTTGAGGTGCCCGAGAACTGCCAGACCCCGATTGCCGCGCAAATCGCGTTTCATCACCCCGAGGGGGCCAGGGTCTCGGCGGTGTTCGACTGGCGTCAGGAGGGCGCGCAGACATGGGAGATCGAAGCCGTGACCGAAAGCGGCACGCTGCGGCTGTCGGACGGGGGCGCGCGGCTTTCCATCGACGGTAAGGCGAGCGGCGAGGCGGCCCCGCTGAGCGGCGAATATCCGCGCCTTTATCACCGCATGGCCAGCTTCGTGCAGCAGGGCGGTGGCGAGGTCGATCTGCGCCCGATGACGCTTGTGGCGGATGCGTTCACGCTGGGGCGGCGGAAAACCGTGGCCCCGTTCCATGAGGTGCCCGATGACACGCGGTGACGCGCCTGACGGGTGCCCCGGTCATGGCGTAACCCTCGCACGCGGCCCGGCGCGCGCAGATTTGCTGACCCGTGGGGCCACTTTGAGCGCGTTTCACCTCGACGGTTTCGACCATTCGCTGACCCTGGGCAGCCCTGATCCGGCCTGCTATTCTGGGCCCCTGCGGTATTTCGGTGCCATCGTCGGACCGATTGCCAATCGCATTGCCAAGGGCATCGCCCCGCTGGACGGCTCTGTCCTTCATCTCGACACGAATGAGGCCGGCAGCGCCTTGCATGGTGGGCCTGACGGGCTGTCGCAGCAGGTCTGGGCGATCACGAAGTGCCGCGCCGAAAGTGTTACCTTCGGATATCATATGCCGGATGGTGCCGGGGGCCTGCCGGGACCGATAGACTTTGCCGTCACCTACGACATCGAGGAGGATGGCGCGTTTCGGATCGCTGTTACCGCCCGGAGCGCGACGCTGACCCTCTGCAACCCGGCGTTTCACGGCTATTGGAGCCTGACCGGTCAAGGGCTTGCCGGGCACCGCCTGACGATTGATGCCGACCATTATCTGCCGGTGGATGCGGCGCTGATCCCGACCGGCACCGTGGCCCCGGTGGCAGGGACGGCCTATGACCTGCGACAGCCCACGCCACTGCCCGCGAGCGTCGATCTGGATACGAATTTCTGCCTGAACGGCGAGGGCCTGCGCGAAGTCGCGCGGCTTGAAACCGACCGGCTCGTCATGGTCGTCGAAACCGACGCGCCGGGCTTGCAGGTCTATGACGCCGCGCGGATGGATACCGCGCCTGCCAAGGGCCATCACGGCGCGCCCTATGGTGCGCATTCCGGCATCGCGCTGGAGCCCCAGTTCTGGCCGGACGCGCCAAATCATCCCGATTTTCCGCCGATCACGCTTCGCCCCGGTGCCCCCTTCAGCCAGACCTCCCGCTTCCGTTTCATCCGCAAGGAGACCCCATGACCCAACCGCTGACCGGCATTCTACCCGTTGCGCCCACGCCGTTCCACGACGATGGCTCGATCGACACAGATGGCATGACGCGCGTCCTCGACTGCATGATTGATCAGGGCGTGGATGCAATCTGTATCCTCGCCAATTACTCGGAACAGTTTGTTCTGTCCGACGCCGAACGTGCCGCCCTCGCCAAACTCTCGCTGGAGCATGTGGCAGGCCGGGTTCCGGTCATCGTGACCGTCAGCCATTTCAGCACGCGCGTGGTGGTGAACCGCGCCCGCGAAGCCGAAGCCATGGGTGCCGCCATGCTGATGATGATGGCACCCTATCACGGCGTCGGGCTTGCCCCGACTGACATCGGCATCTACGAGCATTTCGCCGCCGTCTCCGACGCGGTCTCGATCCCCATCATGGTGCAGGATGCGCCGCTTTCCGGGGTCAACCTGTCGGTTCCCTTGCTGGTGCGCATGGCGAAAGAGATCGAAAACGTCAGCTATTTCAAGATGGAAATGCCCTTTGCCGCCGATAAGCTGACCCGCTTGATCGAAGAAGGTGGAGAGCATATCCTTGGCCCGTTCGACGGAGAAGAAGCCGCGACGCTGCTGGCCGATCTGGACGCAGGTTGCACCGGCACGATGACATCCGCGTTGCAACCGGAACTGATCCGGCCCATCGTCATCAACTATCGCTCAGGCAATATCGACGCGGCGCTTGCGGGCTGGCGCGATGCGTTGCCGCTGATCAACCACGAGAACCGCCAATGTGGACTGCGCGCGACGAAGGTGGTGATGAAGGAAGGCGGCGTGATCGGGTCCGATCACGTGCGTCATCCGCTGAAACCGATGACCGGGCGAACTAGGGCGCGGCTGCTGCAACTGGCCGCAGAACGCGACGTCATCGCGCTGCGCTGGGGCAAATGAGAGGAGCATCATGACATATCGACCAAAGAGCAAACATCTGATCGCAGGCGACTGGATCGGATCAGAAGACAGTTTCACATCGCAGCCCGTGACGGGGGACGCGCTGAGCTTTTCGTCGGGTGGTGTTGCAGAGGTGGACCGTGCCGCGCAAGCGGCGGAAGAGGCCTTTGCCGCCTTTGGCTGGGCCACCCGCGATGACCGCGCGACCCTCCTTGATACCATCGCCGAAGAGATTGACGCGCGGGGCGAGGACATCACGCGGCTTGGCAGTGCGGAAACCGGCCTGCCCGAGGCGCGCCTTCAAGGCGAGCGCGGACGCACCACCGGACAGCTGAGGCTGTTCGCGGATCATATCCGCAACGGCGATTACCTCGACCGCCGCCATGACACGGCCTTGCCCGACCGCGCGCCACTGCCGCGACCCGATCTGAAGATGGTTCAGCGACCGATCGGGCCGGTCGCGGTCTTTGGTGCCTCGAATTTCCCGCTTGCCTTCTCGACCGCCGGTGGCGATACCGCTGCGGCGCTCGCTGCGGGCTGTCCTGTCGTGGTCAAGGGCCATCCGGCACATCCCGCGACCGGCGAGATCGTGGCCGAAGCCATCATGGCGGCGATCGCGCGCTGTGGCATGCCTGCCGGGGTATTCTCGCTGATCCAGGGCACCAGCCATGAATTGGGGGGCGCTCTGGTCCGGCATCCTCTCATCAAGGCGGTTGGGTTCACCGGCTCACTCGGTGCCGGACGGGCGCTCTACGATCTCTGCGCGGCGCGGCCCGAGCCGATCCCCTTCTTCGGCGAGTTCGGCTCGGTCAATCCGGTCTTCGTCATGCCCGAGGCGCTGGCCGGTCGCGGCGCGGAGTTGGGTGCCGCCTGGGCCGCATCGCTCGGCATGGGCGTCGGGCAATTCTGCACCAATCCCGGCATCGTCATCGCGCCAGAGGGGCCGGGGCTCGAGGCCTTTGTCGGTGCCGCCACCAATGCCCTTTCCAAAACCGGCGCGGGCGTGATGCTGACCGACGGCATCGCCGACTCCTATCGCCGGGGCGTCGCCAAGGTGGCCTCGGCCAGAGGTGTCCGGGAACTGTTGGGGGCGGTCTGCGATCGGCGCAACGCCGCACCGGCTGTTTACTCGGTCACTGCGGGGGATTGGTTGGCCAACGGGGCGCTGGCCGAAGAGGTCTTTGGTCCGCTGGGCATCCTCGTCACCGCCGCTGACGCAGAGCAGATGCTCGACGTTGCAAAAGGCCTGCGAGGCCAATTGACCGCAACCCTTCAGATGGACGCGGCGGATACCGATACGGCAGCCCCCTTTGTGCCGGTGCTCGAACGCAAGGCCGGTCGGCTGCTGGTCAACGGCTGGCCCACAGGGGTCGAGGTTGCCGACGCGATGGTGCATGGCGGACCCTATCCCGCCTCAAGCAACTTTGGTGCCACCTCGGTGGGCACGTTGTCGATCCGGCGCTTCCTGCGACCGGTCTGCTATCAGAACATGCCCGACAGCCTGCTACCCGCAGACCTGCGCGCGGGCTGATCGTCTTGCCCCACCCGGATGCCCGCCCCCCATCCTGACGGAGATGAAACAAGGATGAACATGACCAATACATCGAAATCCAGCGCCCACCGGACTCACGGCCAATGACCGGGGCGATCTACGATCCGCGGGTCTGCCTGCTTGGCGAGGGGCCGCTGTGGCACCCGGAGCGCAAACAATTGTTCTGGTTCGACATTCTCGGCAAGAAACTGCTGAGCCAAGACAGCAATGGCGCGCTGGAGTGGCGGTTCGGCGAACATGTCTCGGCAGCGGGCTGGGTCGATCGCGACACTCTGCTGATCGCGTCCGAGACCGCGCTGTTCCTTTTTGACCTGACCACAGAGCGGCGCGCCGACCTTGTCGCGCTGGAGGCGGATGATCCGACAACCCGGTCGAACGACGGCCGCGCCGATCCCTGGGGCGGATTCTGGATCGGCACCATGGGCAAGACGGCTGAGCCGGGGGCCGGGACGATCTATCGCTATTACAAGGGTCGGCTCGAACCTGTCGCGAAAGATATCACGATATCGAATGCCATCTGTTTCAGCCCGAACCGGCACCATGCCTATTTCGGGGATACCCGCAGGCACCATATCCTGCGGCAGCGGCTGGGGCGGGAGGGTTGGCCCGAAGGGGGGGCAGAGGTGTTTATAGACCTCGCAGATGAAGGTCTGAACCCCGACGGCGCGGTGGTCGATGCCGAAGGCTGTCTGTGGAACGCGCAATGGGGGGCCGCCCGCGTGGCGCGATACGCGCCCGACGGGCGGTTCCTGTCCGCCATCCGTTTCCCCGCAAGCCAGGTGTCGTGCCCGGCATTTGGCGGGCACGATCTGCAAACGCTTTTCGTCACCTCGGCCACGCAGGGCCTGACCGATACCGGCACGCATGACGGCGCAACTTTTGTGGCATACCCCGGTGTCACGGGACAACGGGAGCATCGCGTCATCGTCAGCGGGGGGTGAAGCGATCACCCGCTACGAGTTGCCCCAGCTCCACGCGCTGAACTTCGTCATTCGGGGTGCCCTGACCGGCGGGGTGACGCGCTCTCTCGCGCTTGACGCCCATGGAAAATGCCTCGCCTCCGTCTTGCTGGAGATGGAGATCGCCCCGCATGTCAGGGCATGATGCACAGGCGTGAAAATGCGCGCCCCGTCGGCCCTCAGCGGTTCGTGACAACCTCCATGACGGCCTGTGACAGGTCGATCACCGCGCCATTGCGCGTTGCAAAATCCGCATCTGCGTCTGACAGGAAAACCGTGATGAAGTAAGCAGCCCGATCCGGCGGCGTCACCATGGCGATAACGTTGCGGTTGAAATTCCCGCTGCCCGACCGGTCGGCGATCAGCCAGTCTGCCGGTGTGCTGGCCCGGATCAGGGGGCCTGTGACGCCGCCATGGCTCATCCAGTCGGTCAGTTGCGCACGCGATTGCGCCGAGAGGGCATCACCGGTCAGCATCGTTTCCAGCGTCGCCGCCATCGCTTCGGGCGTTGTCGTATCGCGGGGATCGCCGGGGGCAAATGTATTCAACTCAGGCTCGCGCCGGTCCAGCCGACTGATCGGGTCCCCGATGCCGCGCAAAAAGGCCGTCACGGCCTCGGGGCCGCCGATGCGGTCGATCAAAAGGTTGGTCGCGGTGTTATCGCTCATGTCAAGCGCGGCAAAACACAGATCGCCGAATGTCATCGTGTGGCCGATCATGGTTCGCGTGACCGGCGCATACTCGAGAATATCCTGCGACCGGATGGCGATGTGTTCGTCCAGATCAAGCATGCCGTCATCCGCGAGCTTCAGGACGGCACCGCAGAGCATCGGCTTGAACGTGCTGGACATCAGAAACCGTTCATCCGCGCGGTGGCTGATCGACCAGTCCGAACCGCTGTCGCGAATGAACATCCCGACGCGGGCATCAAGCCTTTGTTCGATATCCTCAATGACCGCGAGCAAGCGCAGCTCTGGGTCTTGGGCAATGGCGGGCGTGACATTCAAAATGCTAAAGACGAGGCTGGCAAGCATCAGCAAGCGTAAAACGGAGTGGCGGACCATCTGTTCATCCTTATTGTGGCCGACTGTGCCGCGTCTGTATCTGTTTGAGGAACGCCCGGTCAACGGCTTCGGCTGCGCCGCTTTGGCAGCATGACGGGTTCCTGGGGCGTAATTCAGTTTTTGGGCCGATTGCCCGAGTTCAAAGCCGCCGTCCCGGCGGTTCGACGCACTTTGGGCGGACTCGTCCTCATGCCGTCAGCTTGCGTCGCACCAGAAACGGGTTGCCGAGGGCGAAGAGCGCGAAGAGCTGGGCCCGGTTCTTGGGAGCTATGCCCGAAAGTTGGTGACTGCGTGATCAGGCGGCAGTTTGAAGTTGCTTGATCCCGTCCTTGAAGGCAATCCCCTGGACGATTTCCGGCAGCCGGTTGGCACCGTCGAGTTTTCGCCATTTCGCCTGTGCTGACATCATCAGGCGGAAGGCCATGGCGAGGCCGGTCTTCCGGCTCAGGCAGCCCTTGGTTCTGCCGGTGCGGTGACGGACGGCGGCGAAGGCGTGTCAACGCCGAGTTAAAAATCCCCAGAAGTGCCGAAGTAAATTTCCCCACTTTCACGGGTCCGGTGATCAGCCGGTGTCAGTGATCTTTAGCTCCGTTTTTGGTGTTGGGCGGCCGCCCGCGCCGCTTTGGCGGCGGTGGTGGGGTGATTGGGGCGTTGGCGCGGACATGCTCGGGGATGAGGTCAGCATGGCTGCGAAGCCGATAGCTGGCACCCTCGATCTGGATGACCACGGCGTGGTGCAGGAGCCGGTCGAGCAGTGCGGTCGCGACGACCGGATCGCCGAAGACCTCGCCCCATTCCGCGAAGCCGCGGTTTGAGGTGAGGATCATGGCCCCCTTTTCGTAGCGAGCGTTGACGAGTTGGAAGAACAGGTTGGCACCGCCTGTGGAGATGGGCAGATAGCCGATCTCATCGACAATCAGCAGGGAGGCCCGGGTATAGAAACGGACCTTCTCGGCCAGCCGACCCTCGCGTTCGGCCTGATGCAACGCCGTGATCAGGTCGGCCAGGGTTGCGCGGTAAACGCTTCTACCGGCCTTCACGGCTGCGACGCCAAGGGCTGTAGCCAAGTGCGACTTGCCGGTGCCTGGCGGTCCGAGGAAGTGGACGACCTCGGACATAGGTGGTCGCGAAAATTCGGACCAGTTGTTAAGGTGGATCGCATGACGAGAGAGACGATCCATAATGACGAAGAGAAAAATGCATACGCCTGAGT
>NZ_JBEPPX010000022.1:0-65831 GCF_040547535.1 Roseovarius sp. MBR-78 | reverse complement strand
ATCGAGCGCACACGCTGCGCAAACTGTGGCCACCCATTGCCCGAGGATAGGCCGAAATTCTGTTCCGACGGTTGCCGCAAAGTTCACGGGCTGCGTCTGTTCCGGCTTCGAGAGGCCAGCGAAGAACAAATGGCCAGCCTTGCCAGCCGGTCGCCGCTATGATGCGCGAGTGTGAGCACTGCGGCGGGCCGATCCCCGATCACCGAAACGCGGATGCGATGTATTGCTGTGTGAAATGCAAAAGCGCGGCCTATTCGGCGGCGATCATGGCGGCGCGGCTGGAGGCCAAGGCGGGGCGGTGGTGCGAGTGGTGCGGCGATACGATCCCCGCGACCAAGAATGCCGGGGCGCGGTTCTGCAATCCCAAATGCCAGCGGGAGGCGCGATACCGGGCCGATATCGAGGCGCGACCCGTCCAGACCTGCGCCGCCTGCGGGACCGGGTTCCGTCCGGTGCGCGACGATGGGCGGCAGAAGTATTGCTCGCACCAGTGCGGGCAGGCCGCCTATCGCACCGGCTACCCGATCAACTGCCACCAGTGCGGAGACGAAATTCAGAACCCCCGGCGCGACCAGAAGTTCTGTGGCAACCGTTGCCAGCAACGATGGCACCGGCGCAGGCGGCAGGCCAAGAGCTGACCCTGCGCGCGCGGGCGCGATCAACCTTGAAGGCTCCAAGGTTGCCCCGGCAACGAGCTGACCCTGCGCGCGCGGGCGCGATTGGGCAACGTTGTGGCCTTCAACCTTGCACTGTTCACTGTAAATTCTGCAAGTGAAGGGGGGCGCAGAAACCGGGTTCGTTCTGGACCCGGTTTTGCTGACCCCATGCGCGCGCGGCCTAAATCTTCTTTGTCTGGTTGAGCCAGCGCGACATGCGTTCATCGAGTTCGCGGAGTATCTTTTCAGCCTCTGACGGATCATCCCGATTGATCAGGTGATCCATCGCTATGTGAAGGCCGCGGTGCATGTCTTTGATATCGTGTATCGCGTCAGAGTTCGCTTTTTTCACCAATTTTCAGATCCTCTCTGTGTGTCCCAAGTTGGGACAGACCGCACTAGAACGGTATGTCGCTTTCTGAAACAGGTGCGTTTTTTTTGCGCTCCCGCTCTATGAATTCTTGCGCCTGAGACTGAGCCGATTCTTCGATCACTGACGCAAGTTCGCGCCTGATCTGTGCCAAGTGATCCACAAGGTCGCGCCGCTCCTCATCACTTGACGCGTGAACGGTTTTTTCCATCAAGCGATCAAGTTTCTTCTGGATTTCGGCAACCGATGAAGGGGCAGGATACTCCTTTTCGAGCGCATAAATAATTTCGGCGCTGATCGACCGATTGTTCTCTATCGCCGTCCGCTTGATCCGATCTTTTAGGTCAACGGGAATACGCAACCCAAAAGGGGCGAGGTCACGCACAAGGCCTGTAGGTTCATCGGTCATGCTTCACTGTGTAGCAATTTTTTCCTTGCGTGCAAGTGCTACACTGTGTAACACCACAATATGACACTGTGTAGCATTGGAGATGATCATGACACGACAACTCAAACCCTATGGGCTGCGCATTCCCGATGATCTGAAAGCCCTGGTGAAGGACGCGGCGGCGCGCGAGGGCCGTTCCATGAATGCGCAGATCGTCCAGCACCTGCGCGAAATCTACCAGCCCACCCAAGAGGAGACAGCGGCATGAGCAAAGACAAGATGACCCGTGAAGAGATGCAGACTGAGGCTTTGATCATCGAAAGCCTGCTGGATGCTGCAATGGCCATGCATTCGGAAGTTGATCGAGAGGATTGCTTTCTCATGATCGAGAAAGCCCAAAATCGCGCAAATCGCCTCAACAGGGCATTGGATTCCATCAACGCACCGAGCGAATAACATGCCCAACACCCGCGCCACCGTGAAACAGATCGACGTGACCCGCGCTGTCAAAGGCGCTGTTGCGGCTGGTCTGGCGGTGGCGCGGGTGGAGGTTGACCAGCGCACCGGCAAGATCGTGATATTCCCCGAGGGCGGGCAGGGTGCCAGCACCGGCAATGAATGGGATGAGGTTCTGCGGTGAAGCGTTCAAAATTCCCCGAAGCAAAATCCTACCGAGACCGTCACGGGCGCACCCGGTGGCGGTATCGTCCGAAAATGGCGCGCGGTTTTACCCGCGATCTGGGGACTGACTTTGGCAGCGATGAGTTCAAGAGACGCTATGCCGAGGCCGAGGCCGAGTTTCGGGGGCGTCGCAAGGCCGGGGCAGGGGCCGACCGCACCATTCCCGGATCCCTGTCTGATCTGGTGGCGAGCTACTACAAGTCCCCCGAGTGGCGCAGCATCAGCGAAAGCACGAAGCGGACCTATCGAGGGCCGATAGAGAAGCTGCGCAAGAGGCATGGCGACAAGGCGATAACCCACCTTGAGCGCAAGCACGTCATGGCCATTCTGGCCGAGAAGGCCGACACCCCGGCAGCGGCGAATAATTTGCGCAAGAGGCTGGCACAGCTGCTGGATCATGCCATTGCGCTGGACTGGATCAAGTCCAACCCGGCGCGGCTGGTGAAGCCCTACAGGATCGAGGGCGGCGGATATCACGCTTGGGATGAGGGTGAGATTGCGCGGTTCTTTGAGGTATACGAGCCCGGCACACTGGCACACCGGGCGGTCACGCTCATGCTCTACACTGGCGCGGCCCGAGTGGATGCGGTGAAGCTGGGGCCGTGGAACATAAAGGGTGATCGGATCGAGTATCGGCGGCAAAAGACGATCCGTAGTAACGGCGTCAAGGTGAGCATCCCCATTCACCCGGACTTGGCCGAGGTGCTGGCCGATCTGCCCAAGGACCAGCCATTCCTCGCCACGGCATACGGCCAGCCCCGATCCCCCGATGGACTTGGCAACGCCATGCGCGACTGGTGCGACAAGGCGGGGCTTTCAACATGTTCATCCCATGGGCTGCGCAAGGCATGTGCGCGGCGTCTGGCAGAGGCTGGAGCATCGGCACATGAGATCATGTCCATCACTGGCCACAAGACCCTTGCCGAGGTGCAGAGATACACCGAAACCGCGACCCGCGAAGGACTGGCCGACTCTGCCATGGGCAAGCTCATAGCACGGCCAAACAGGGAACAAACCGTGGTTAACCTACCCGAAAGGTTCGCCACAAAATCCGCGCAATACATTGATAATAAAGGAAAATAACATGAGGTTTGGTAGGCCCGGAGGGACTCGAACCCCCAACCAAGGCGTTATGAGCGCCCTGCTCTAACCAATTGAGCTACAGGCCCGACCTGACCGTGCGCCTTGGTAGCATGTCGCGGGGCTTGGTCAAGAGGCGCTCGCGTGCTGGACAAGGCGCGCGGGCGTGCTTACTCTCGGTGACATGAGCGATGTGACCGGACGACGCTGGCATGACATGGGCGGGCAGGACGCGGGGCCTGTGCCGATGGAGGGCCATGATTTCGCGCTTTGGGAAAAGCGCGTCGATGCCCTCATGGTGCTGTGCGGGCAGAAGGGGCTGTTCACCGTCGACGGGCTGCGCCGCGCGCTCGAGGATATGGGCGAGGACGCGTTCGAGCGGATGAGCTATTACGAGCGCTGGATCGCCGCCGTGAACCAGAACCTGATCGAGGGCGGTGCCTACACGATCGAGGAGCTGGCCACGCGCATGGAAGAGGTCGCCCGGCGCGGCGAGAGCTATGGCGAGGCGCAGGCGGATGGCTGAGCGGGTGCGCGTCAAACGCCTCACCCCGCCGGGCCATGTGCGCGCGCCGTGGTATCTGCGCGGCAAGGAGGGCGTGATCGAGCGGCCCCTTGGCGCGTTCCCGAACCCCGAGCAACTGGCCTACGGCCTGCGAGCCGAGCGCAAGCCGCTCTACCGCGTGCGCTTTACCATGGCCGAGGTCTGGGGCGAGGGTGCCGAGAACCCCGACGACACGGTTGATGCGGAAATCTACGGCCACTGGCTGGAAAGGGTGGATGCCCATGCCCCATGACCATCACGACCATGACCATTTTCACCACGAGGGGATGAGCCCCTCGGGCCACCCCTATCGCAGCGACAATGACACCCCGCTGAGCTATTGGCAGCGGATGGAAATCGCGGTGCGCGAACTCATGGTCGAAAAGGGCCACCTGACCCCTGCCGAGATCGCCGCGCAGATCGAGGCGATGGACGCCCGCAGCCCCGCCAATGGCGCGACGGTGGTGGCGCGCGCATGGGTTGACCCGGCGTTCAAGGCGCGGCTGCTGGAGAATGCCGCCGAGGCGAGCCGCGAGATGGGCTTTGATATCGGGCCGCTCAACCTCATCGCGGTGGAGAATACAACTGAGACCCATAACCTCATCGTCTGCACGCTCTGCTCATGCTACCCGCGCAACCTGCTGGGCCTGCCGCCCGACTGGTACAAGACCCGCGCCTATCGAAGCCGCGCGGTGCGCGAGCCGCGCGCCATCTTGCGCGAATTCGGCCTCACCCTGCCCGATCATGTCACGGTGCGCGTCCATGACAGCACCGCCGACATGCGCTATATCGTGCTGCCCGCCCGCCCTGCGGGCACCGAAGGCATGGATGAGGCGGCGCTGGCGCGGCTGGTGACGCGCGATTCGATGATCGGCACCGGGCTGCCGCGCCAGCCGTGACAGGCTTGTGATCGCGTCGCGGCCCGCGTATCCCTGCGCCATAGAAACAGGGGGATCATCCCATGCGCGATGACGACCGCCCCGCCCTGGCTACCCGCGTTGCGGATACCGCCCTCGGGATGGCGATCTATGCGCCGATCGCGCTGTGCAAGGCGCTGCCCTATCGCTGGCGCATCCCGGTGATGGGCTGGCTGACGGCGCGGGTGGTGGCCCCGCTGGCGGGCTACCATGCCCGCGTGCGCGACAACCTTGCCCATGCCATGCCCGACCTGCCCGAGGCCGAGGTGCGCCGCCTGATGCGCGCGGTGCCCGACAATGCCGGGCGCAACATGGCGGAATTGTTTTCCACGCGGGATTTCATCGCCCGCACGCGGGGCGCGCGCGTGCATGGGCCCGGCCTCGACACGATTCGCGCAGCCCGGCGCGACGGGCGGCCGATCATCTTTGTCACCGGCCATTTCGGCAGCTTCAACGCCGCGCGGATCGCCATGATCGAGCAGGGTTTCTCGATGGGCGTTTTTTACCGCAAGATGCACAACCGCTGGTTCAACCGCCGCTACGTGGCGGCGATGGGCGCGCTCAGCGAGCCGATGTTCGAACAGGGGCGGCGCGGCATGATGCGGATGGTCAAGCATCTCAAGCGCGGCGGCGTGCTGGCGATCCTCACCGATCTCAACGCCCATGACGGCGTGCCGCTGTCGTTTTTCGGCAAACCGGCGCTGTCGCCGCTGGCCACTGCCGAGCTTGCGCTCAAATTCGATGCGCCGCTGGTGCCGGTCTGGGGGATCAGGGCCGATAATGGCCTCGATTTCGATATTCTGGTCGAAGAGCCGGTGCCGGCGACCGACGCCGTCACCATGACCCAAGAGGTCAACGACCGGCTGGAGCGGCAGGTGCGCGCGCGGATGGATCAGTGGCTCTGGATTCACCGCCGCTGGAAGGATGGCACAGGGCCGATGGCGGATCGCGGCGCGGCGCAGCTTGACGCGATCCGCCGCAAGGGCTGAAATCAGCGCTTGCGGTCGCGGCGGCTCGACATCGGCTGGAACGCCACCCCGACATGCGCCTCGCAATAGGGCTTGCCGGTCTGCACCGGCAGGCCGCAGAACCAGAAATCCGGTGTCGCGGGATCGCCCACCGGCCATTTGCAGGTCCGCTCGGTCAATTCCATCAGCGTGAGGCGCTTGGCCTTCTTCTCGATCTCGGTGACCTTGGCAAGCGCCTCGGGGTCGATCTCGTTGGCCGAGGGCTGCGGCGGCAGCGGCTGGCCCGCGGGGATGATCGCCTTGACCCGGACCGACACCGCGACCGGCGCGGCCTCTTGCTCTTCCGGCTCTGCCGGGGCTTCGGGCGCTGCGGCGATCTTGGCCGCTGGCCGTGCTGCGGGCTTCACTGGCTCTGCCTCGGGGGCCGGGGCCTCGGCGGGGGGGGCGGCGTTGGCGGGGCTGGGCGAGCCGTTGCGGTTCGACAGGCCAAGCCGGTGCACCTTGCCGATCACGGCATTGCGGGTGACACCGCCAAGTTCCTTGGCGATCTGGCTGGCGGATTGGCCTTCGCCCCACAGCCTTTTCAACAGCTCGACGCGTTCATCGCTCCACGACATATCGGGGCTTCCCTTGCATTGAAAGGCGGCACAGGCCCGCACGGCCCGCCGCCTTGTCATCTGGATCGGTCTCCTATTCTAATCACTCGGCGATGAGTTACAAGGCGTCGAATCACACCGCGCCGCGCAGAGACAGGAGCCACCATGCCCGAGACCGCCCCAAACGCCCCGCTGTCGATGGGTGCCCGCCGTTTTGGCCGGGTCAACTGGCTGGGCCTGATGACACTGGCCGAACGCGAGAACCGTCGCTTTCTCGCGGTCTGGACGCAAACGCTCATGGCACCGCTGATAACGGCGGGGCTGTTCATGGTGATCTTTTCCATCGCCATCGGGCCACGGCGGGGCGATGTGATGGGCGTGGGTTTCACCACCTTCATCGCGCCGGGTATCCTGATGATGACGGTGATCCAGAACGCCTTTGCCAATACCTCGTCGTCGATCGTGATCTCCAAGGTGCAGGGCAATATCGTCGATACGCTGATGCCGCCGCTCTCAGCCGCAGAGCTGCTTCTGGGCTATCTCGCGGGCGGGGTGGGGCGCGGCGTGCTGGTGGCGGGGGCGATTGCGGCGGGCCTGTGGCTGGTGCTGGGGATCGTGCCCGCGCATCCCGTCTGGGCGGCGGGCTTCATCGTGCTGGGGGCCACCCTCATGAGCGGTGTCGGCATCGTCGCGGGCATCTTCGCCAACAAGTTCGACCAGATGGCGGCGATCACCAATTTCGTGGTGACGCCGCTGGCGTTCCTGTCGGGCACGTTCTACTCGGTCGAGGCGCTGCCGCCGGGGCTCTATGGGATCACCCATGTCAACCCGGTCTTCTACGTGATCGACGGGGTGCGCTTTGGCATGATCGGCACCTCCGACAGCGCGCCCGCGCTTGGCCTCGCGGTGAGCGGCGTGGCCACCCTCGCGGTCTGCCTCGCGGCCTGGATCATGCTGGCGCGCGGCACGCGGCTCAAGGTTTGAGGCTCAGCCCCGCGCCGTCAGCGCGCAAACATGGCGCACCTTGCGCCCGTCGCGGAAATAATCGCGCATCCCGCGCCGGTCGGTGTCAAGGATCAGCCCGTGATCGAGCCACATCAGATCGAGGCCAAGCGCCCCGGCCATGAATTCGGTCGCGCGCAGGCTGGGCACGCCGACGACCGTTTGCGCCTGCCCCGCCACCTCGGTCACAGCGTTGAGCGGGTTATCCACCGCCTCTTTCAGCACCTGGATCATGGCGTTGTCGATGACGATGAATTCGCTGTCGATGATGATCAGCCGCGGCCCAAGCCGACGCGCCAGCGACAACAGGCGGAAATGATCCATGATGTGATAGAAGATGCCGTAAACCGCGATCACGTCGAAACGCTCTCCCGCCGCGATGCGCGCCTCCATCTCGGCGAAGATGTCATTGGCAACGAGCCGCACGCGGCCCTTGAACGGCGCATCGGGAAAGGCGTCGAACCGCGCGATCAGCTCGGGGCGGGCCTCCACGCCCACCACCTCTGCCGCGCCCGCCGCCGCCAGCGCATAGGACCAGCGCCCGTCATGCGCCGCCAGATCGAGCACCCGCGCGCCCGCGATCTGCTCTGCAAAAGGCGCGATCAGCAGCTTGTGCCGCTGGGTCAGGCGATAAAGCGTGGTCGCGTTCTCGTCATAGGGCGGCAGGTTGCTCAGAAACCCGAAAAACCCGCTCATGTGCAGACCCTCTCGGCGCGCTCGGCATAGGCGGTATAGGCGGCCCAGAACCGTTGATCGCCCGCGCGCTGCGATTGCCGCGTATCCTGCGCCGATTGCAGATCGCGGTAGAAGGCGACGGCGCGGCGCTGGTCGGCCCCGCTCAGCGTGTCATTGGCCACCGCCTGGATACAGCCACAGAGCGCGGGCGAGCGCGCCTTGCGATCCGAACCAAGGCAGGCATCCGAGATCGGCCCCGAGGCGACGGGCCGTCCACCCCTCCCGCCGTCAAAGCGGTCCGGCCCGCCACAGGCCCCAAGCCCGAGAACAAGCCCGAGAAGAACGATGCGTTTCATTGCCCTGTGCCTCTTGCGTTTCTTGACGGATCCATGCCGCAAATGGCCCGGCTTTTCAACTCGCATCCTCCGCCATCACGACGGCGCGAACCGGATCACCCGCGCGCCCTCGGGCGTGGTGCTGCGATAGACCACCCGCGCGGGAAGGTGCAGGCGCAGCCGCTCGCGCGCGAGCGCGGGCCGCCAGCCAAGGCCGGTATCAAGGCAATTCGCGTGCGTCCCGGTGTAATCCTCGCGCGCGCGCACCTGGCGTAAATCGCCGGGATCGACCGAGAGCCTGCGCCCCCCGAGCGTGGCATGGGCCTCGCGCAACAGCGCGCGCCCGACCGCCTCGGTCTGCGGCACCTGGCCTTGCAGATCGGACCACACGCCGCACAGATGCGCGCGCCCGTTCACCGGCACGATCTCGGCGGCCACGCGCAGCCCGCCGCCGCTGCTGTAGCGGCCCCCGGCGACGGTGGCACCGGGCGACAGGCGCACAAGGCCGCTTTGCCGTGTGAGAAACGGCACGACCTCGAGCGCGCTGCCCAGCGCGCCGGGGCCGGTCTGGCGAAAGCGCACGTTGTTGCCGCCATCGTCGCGCGACCCCGCAGAGATCACCGCGCGTGGCAGGAACACCTCCGGCACGCGCCCCGCGCGCCAGGGCAGATCCACGGCCACGCAGCGCGCCGGGGCCCCCGCGTAATCGAGCCGGGGCGCGATTTTCGGCATGAACCCCAGATCGGAGGCGATCCGCCGCCCGTCCACGTAAACGCTGGCATGGTTGACGGCGCGCCGCGCCTCACCCTGGGTATAGACCGATTGGCTCTCGCTCTCGGCCCAGGCACCGCAGAGCGCAGTGCCGCCCTGCGCGGTGCGCCGCAACTCGGCCGCGACGGTGACCCCGCCGCCGGTGCTGAAGCTTCCCCGCGCAAGGCTCAGGCCGGGGCCAAGCCGGATATCCGAGGCAAGGACCGGGCCACCCAGGGCGGCGATCACGGCAATCATCAGGGCGGAACGCATGGCGATACCTCCGGTTTGGGACAGCCACAAGCCTATGCTCCAGACTCATTGATATTGAAAGCCAGAACAGGACAGTTGCTGCGAGCGCAACGGCTTTACCCGATCACCTCGTCAGAGCGGTCATCGGTCTCGCCATAGCGTTTGAGCGTGGCGGGGCGCGTGCCCTCGTAGACGCGCGCGAGGTTCGGCGCGATCTTGGCATTCTCGCGTTCGAAGAGGCAATTGCCCTCGAGATCCGAGGCGACGATGAACGGCCCCATCTTCTTGCAACGGATCACCCACATCGCCTGCGCGAGGCCCAATTCGTCGCGCCAATGCACCGCCTCGACCTTCTCGATTCCGCGCCCCAGAAGAGCACCGGTGCCATAGCCCACGGTCGAGAGGTAGATCGCACCATTGGGCACGAAATAGGCCTTGTAGTCCTTCGACGACATGCCGCCCTTGCCGATGATGAGGCGCGCGCCGGTCTTGGCCATCCACTCCGGCAGCCACTTGGCAAAGCGGAAAGAGGCCGTCGCCGTCACCGCGCCCATGTCAAAGCTGCCGTCAGAGCGGATCGCCGCGGCAGGCGAGCAATGGAAATTTGCCGCGCTCTCGCGGGGCAATTCCATCGGGATATTGGCCTGCTCCTCCAGCGCGCGTTTATACACGCCTTCGCGCGCGGTATAGAGCAGCCCGTCGAGATAGACGATATCGCCGAGGCGCAGTTCGGCCAGCGCCTCGGGTGTCGGCGTCGTGCTGAGGCGGATTTCACGGGGTCTGGTCATTCGGCGGCCTCCTGTGCCGTGCCCGGCCACTCGACCGTCTCGCGCCGCTGATAGGGGGTGAACCAGTCGGGATCGGTGCGATATTCCACCCGCCCATCCGCGTAGACACGCGCCACCGCGCGCCGGGACGACAGGCAAAAGGCGTGCACCGACATCTGCATTCCGCCGGTATGGCAATAGCCCACCTCTATATGGCAATCGACGACCATGTTCTTGCCGATAAAGCCCATCGCGCCCATGCCGATGGAATTGCCCAGATCCTTGAATTCCTGCTCCAGCGCGGCGATCCTGGGATCGGGGTTCTCGCTACCCACCACGCGCAGGCAGGCGGCGCGCTTGCCCAGCACCATGCAGGTATCCTTGGAGCCCCCGAGGCCAATGCCGATGATCGCGGGCTGACAGGCAAGGCCGCGTTTGCCAAAGGCCACGAGGCTGTCGAGATAAAACCGCTTGATCCCCTCGATCCCGTCGGAGGGGAACAGCATCCGGTAATCGGTGCCGAAGAGCCCCCCCTTGTGCACGGTGATAAGGTCGATCCACTCGCCCCCCGGCTCATACCCGTATTCGATTTCCGGCGCGCCGATGCCGACGTTGTTATTGTGATCGGTGCGCCAGAGCGGATGCACGCGGTTGGGCCGCAGCGGCACGCCGTCGGTGGCCTGCGCCGTGGCGCGGCGGAGCGCGGCCTCCAATGCCACCGGCCCGCCCTCGATCTGCGTCTCGTTGCCCATCTTCACATACCAGCGCGGACAGCCGGTATCGCCGCACATGGCGCGGCGGTCCTCCTTGGCGGCCTTGTAATTTTCGAGCATGGCTTGCAGCACGAAAGAGGACAGATCGCCATCCTCGGTCTCGGCGGCGTGTTGCAGCCCGGCGAGGTAGTCGTCGGGAATCTCGATCGCCGCCTTGTCCATCAGCGTCTCGGCGGTGCGTTCTATCACGTCGATGGGGATCATTGTGCCACACCCTCTTGCTTATAAAGCTCGCGAGCAACTAACGCCCCAGTTTTGGCCACAAAACTTCTTGACGCGCCAATCAGAGATTCCACGTCGTTGTAATCAACACCGGTGGGAGCATCCTCAACTGTCTTTCCATTACGATGCACACAATCGTGCCGTTTTGGCGCGAGATTTCTAATAGTTGCCAATTCAGTCTTAATATCGATAGCGGCGCTTTCGAATTCTCCAAAAGCTGCTTGGAGAAACATTTTTATGATCGCAGAGTTGTGGAATGACCTAGTTTCAAAGTGCTCGAATATAGCGTCTTGCACAGGGTCGATCTTGTCTTGTATTTCTTTGACGGAGAATTTACGGTTTCTAATACATGGAATTTCTTCCACAACACGTTTCCTAACCGCTTCTTCTTCAAAAACATGTTTTTTCAATATGTTTAAAGAGAATCCTTCTAACACCGACCAACACTGGACAAAGATCATTCGGAGTATGAGTGTGTCTGGCTCCGCATGCCTATTAACATATGCCATTTCCGAGAGTTCTAGCAGTGCATTTTCTGCCTCTTGAACGGCTGAATGCTTGCGCAACCATTCAGATTCTGACTGCACGTAATCTTCATAAGCTTGGATTTGATCAGGATGGTTGCCAGCAGGTGCCCATTCCATCACTCCGTCAGATTCTAGTTCACTTACAACTCGTTCAATTTCTTCGTCGCTCAAAATCCCGTCAAAATGATCATAAAGAACCTCCGATGCATAATACGGCCCACCATAGGGATAAAAATACTCCCCTTCTACCCAAGGCATCTCATTCACTGGATCGTCATGAAACGTACGAAACCAACTAGCTGCAAATTCCCGTTTCTCATCAGAGGACATGTTCTCAATTTCTGACGCTTTGAAATCATTCTTCATTGTGCTGCCACCAGTGTTTCGGGCGCGCCCTCGGGCAGGATCGTCTCGCCCGGACGCACGCGGGTGAATTGGACCGGGTCGCGGCGCACATCCAGCACCTCGCCGGTTTGCGTGACCACGGTGAAATAGGACGCGTCGAGATCGCCCGTCTCGGGGAAATCCTCGCGGTAATGCGCCCCGCGAGAGTTTTCGCGGGCGAGCGCGGCCAGCGTGATCGCCCCAGATATATCACAAAGCGAGCGCAGATTCAGCCAGTCATGCCATGTGAGGTTAAAGGCGAGGTCATCGTCTGCCACGCCCACCTCCATCAACTCGGTTGAGATCCCGGCGATGCGGGTCAACCCCCGCTCCATTCCGGTGGCATTGCGCATCACGCCCACATCCTCCCACATCGCCTCTTGCAGGGCGTGGCGCATCGGCTGCACGAGGCCCGGCTTGCGCGTGAGCGGGTGCAGGGCGCGGCTCACCTCAGCCCTGAGCACCTCGGGGCAGGGATCGCGCAGCGCGCCCATGCCCCGGATATCGCGGCCCATCACATCGCCCGCCACCCCGCCATAAACGGTGGAATTGGCCACACCATTGCCGCCGAGGCGATTGGAGCCATGCGCGCCGCCCGCGTCCTCGCCCGCCACGTAAAGCCCCTCCATCGCCGTGCGGGTATCGGGATCGACCACCACGCCGCCCATGAAGTAATGCGCGGTCGGCACCACCTCGACGAGGCCACCGGCGAGATCAAAGCCGCTGTCGGCGCAGCGCTTGACCATGCCGGGGAATTTCGCGCGCACATGGTCGGGGCCAAGATGCGCCATCGAGATGAACACACCGCCATTTTCTGAGGTGTTGTTCTTGCGCATTTCGGCATAGATCGCACGGCTGACCACGTCGCGGGTGGCGCGCTCGCCCTTTGGGTCATACTCGAACATGAAGCGGTTTTCCGCGCCGTTCAGCAACTGCCCGCCCGCGCCGCGCAAGCCCTCTTCCAGCACCGTGCCGGTCATCCGCGTGTGATCGCCCGCCAAAAGGCCCGTGGGGTGAAACTGCACCATTTCCATATCGCGGAGTTCCAGCCCCGCGCGCAGCGCCATGGCAAGGCCATCCATCGTCTTGTCGCCCGAGGGGGTGTTGTATTTATACATGGTCGGGCCGCCGCCGGTGGCCATCAGCACCGTCTTGGCGCGCACCAGCCGGAACCCGCCCGTGCGCATGTCGATGAAGAGCACACCGGCCAAGGCGCTGCCATCCCGCGTCGGGATCAAGCCGATGGCGCGGTGTTCCTGTAGCTTGTCCACAGGTCGCGCCAGAACCTGCTCCATCAAGCGGCTGATGATCTCGATGCCCGTCAGATCGCCCTTGTGGACGGTGCGGTCGGCGGTCTGCCCGGCAAAGGCCTTTTGATGCAGGGTGCCATCGGGGTTGCGGTCGAAATAGCAGCCGATCTCGTTTTCCAATTCGTGGATGCGCACCACCGCCTGTTCGCAGAGCTTCCACGCCATATCCTGATTGGGCAGCCATTTACCGCCCTGGATCGTGTCCATGAAATGCCGCTCGACCGTGTCACCGCCGCCCAAGGCCACGTTATAGCCGCCCTGCACCATCCGGGTGCAGCCGCATTTGCCAATGAGGCCCTTGACGGCAATGGTGATGCGCGTGCCGGGGGGGGCCGATTGCTGCGCGTGCAGCGCCGCGAAAAGCCCCGCGCCGCCAGTGCCGATGATGAGGATATCGGTATCGTGCCGGTCGATATTGGTCATCAGATCGCCCTCAGGAAAAATGTGGCCGACAGGAACAGCGCCGCGCCGATGGCTAGGGCGGCAAAGCTCTTCTGCCGGTCCGACCACGGCAGGAATTCCAGCGCCAACAGACGCACGCCCCCGCCCATGTGGACGGCGAGCAGGAAGACCAGCCCAAATTCGGCGAGTTTCACCAGCGGCTGCTCGGCGAATGTCAGGAAGCCGTCAAGCGTGGCGGGCGACGCGATAGCCTTTGACAAGAGCCACAGATGCGCGGGCAGAAAGAGCGCCAGCGCCAGCCCCGAAAGGCGGTGAAGCAGGAAGGCGAGCCAGAGCGGATGCGCACGGGGCGGCTGTTTCATAGCAGTGTCACCGCGAGCACGGCACGCGCGCCCAAGGCCAGAAGCCCCGCACCCACGCCCCACATGAGCCAATCGAGCCCCCGCCCCCGCAGCCCACCCCATTCATGCGCGATCACGCGCAACCCGATGGCGGCATGGACCGAGACCGCCACGACAAAGGCCCCGTAGAACAGGAACCACAACAGGCTGCCCTGCGTGCGGCCAAGGATTTCCGCTGTCGAAAGCCCGCCCCTTATCGCGTAAATCATCACCGCGATATGGCCTATCACCAGCGGCACCATCACCAGCGCGCTGAGCCGTTGCGCCATGTAAAGCCTGAGATCAAGCATCGCGCTTGCGCCCCCACGCGGCGCGCACCGTCTCGCGCTTCAGCCCCGCGATGGCGCGCATCGGGTTGAGATCATTGGGGCAATATTGCGCGCAACTGCCCATGGAATGGCAGTTGTGACAGCCGCCCTTGCCCGAGACGGCGGCCAGAATGCCGTCGCGGTCCGCGTCGCGGCTGTCGTTGAGCAGGGTCCACGCCCGTTGCAGCGCGGCGGGGCCGAGGTAATCGGGATTGCCTGTCACGGTATCGCAGGCGGCATAGCAGATGCCACAATTGATGCATTCGATACCTAGGTCGGCCTCGGCGCGGGCGGGTTCCTTCGATGTGACCGGGTCGAACGCGTCATCGCGCCCAGAAGCGGGATGCAACCGCGCCTCTGCCGCGACCCATTTGTCGAAAAACGGGTCCATGTCGGCGGCCAGATCCTTGATGACAGGCAGGTTGCGCAGCGGCGCGATATCAAGCTGGCCACCCTCTGCCACCTTCTTGACATGCGTCCGGCAGGTCCATCGCGGCACGCCGTTGACCATCATCGCGCAAGAGCCGCACATCCCAACCCGGCAGGCAAAGCGGTAGCTGAGCGTCGGATCGGCCATCTGCTGAATCCACGTCACCACGTCGAGAACGGTCTGGTTCTCATAGGCGGGCACGTCGAATGTCTCGTGGCGGATCGCGCCCGTGGTGCCGCGCTGCACGGTGACGGTCAATCTGTCGGGCGTGGTGGTCACGTCGGTCCTCGAAGGTTCGGGATGATGACCACGGTTATATTTAACAGTGCAGCTAACCAAAAGGAATTAATGTTTACCTTTTGTGATAGCCCGGCTTTCAGATTTCCCTGCCCAACCCGCTATCCGCTGCCGATCAGCACCCCGGCGGCAAAGACCAGCGCGCCGCCGAGAACCACCTGAAACGCCGCGCGAAAGAACGGGGTTTCCATGTAGCGGTTCTGAATCCAGGCGATCGCCCAAAGCTCGATGAACACCACAACGAAGGCGATGATCGTCGCAGTCCAGAAATCGGGAATGAGATAGGGCAGGGCATGGCCCAGCCCCCCCACCGTCGTCATCACGCCCGAGGCCACGCCGCGCTTGAGCGGGCTGCCGCGGCCCGAAAGCTCTCCATCGTCGCTTGCGGCCTCGGTAAAGCCCATCGAGATACCCGCGCCGACACTCGCGGCGAGACCGACGAGAAAGGTGGTCCAGGTATCCTGCGTGGCAAAGGCGGTGGCGAAGATGGGCGCGAGGGTGGACACCGATCCATCCATCAGCCCCGCCAGCCCCGGCTGAACCCATGTCAGCACGAATTGGCGCTTGGCGGTGCGGCTCTCGGCCGCGAGCGCATCATCATCGAGATGCTCTTCCTTGAGTGCGCCTGCGCGGGCCTGATGCCCCGCCTCGGCCGCCGCCAGATCCCCCAGAAGCTTGCGCGTGGCGGGATCGCTGCTGCGTTGGGCTGCCTTGAGATAGAAGGCTTCGGCGTCGCGCTCCATCGCCTCGGCCTCGTCGCGGATACGCTCGATCCCGAGGTTTTCCACAAGCCAGACCGGGCGGCGTGCGTAAAACCCGGCCACGTGTTCGCGCCGGATGAGCGGGATGACATCGCCAAAGCGGCGGCTGTGCAGGTCGATCAGGCGCTGCCGGTGGCGGTCTTCCTCGGCGGCCATTCCGTCGAAAATGGCGGCAGTGTCGGGGTAATCGTCGCGCAACATTTCGCCGTAGGAGCGGTAGATGCGCGCGTCGTCCTCCTCTGAAGAGATCGCAAGCGCGAGCACTTGCTGCTCTGACAGGTCGGTAAAGCGGCGGCGGGAGGAGATGGAGGGGATCATGGGCAACTCTATGTTAGAATGGTTCTAATGTATCAAGTGCAGAGGGTAATTCAAGCAAGAAGCAATCGGCAAGAAAACTAAACTGAAGCGTTCACATGGGGCTTGACAAGTAAACCGATCTGTTTAATTACAACTGAACGAAACAGTTCAGATGGGATCGAAACCATGAAACATGTTCTTACCGCCCTTGCCATCATCCTCACGCTTGCCGCCCCGGCGCAGGCCTTCAGCATCACCATGGACAGCCTCACCCCGACGATCACCTATCCCGAGCCGGCCCCGCAACCGGTGACCCAGGGAACGACCGGAATCAACAAGTAACCCTGTCGCGGGCCGCGCCTTGCGGCCCGCGGCCACGCAGATGTGCTTGCGGATGCTGTCCTGCCCCGAATAGACTGACCGGACCTGCCGGGAGGGACACGATGACGGCACAAGCCGCCGAAATCAAGAAGGGCCGCAAGTTCGACCAGGTGCTTGACGGGGCGCGGCGCGTGTTTATGCGCGACGGGTTCGAGGGCGCGAGCGTGGACGAGATCGCGCGCGAGGCGCAGGTCTCCAAGGCGACGCTCTATAGCTATTTCCCCGACAAGCGGCTGCTGTTTTCCGAGGTGGCGCGCCTCGAATGCAACCGGCAAGCCGACGAGGCAATCGACGCCTTTGACCTGAACCAGCCGGTCGAGACGCTCTTGCGCGAGGTCGCGGATCGCATCCTGCGGTTCTATCTTTCGGATTTCGGACAGCAGGTGTTTCGCATCTGCGTGGCGGAATCGCACCGCTTCCCCGAATTGGGGCGCAGGTTCTACGCCTCCGGTCCGGCGCTTGCGCGCGACAGGCTGCGGTTTCTGCTCACCGTTTACATCGAGCGCGGCGCGCTCTGCATCGACGATATAGACCTTGCCGCCGATCAGTTCATCGAGCTGTGCAAGGGCGATCTGTTCATCCGCGCGCTGTGCGGCCTGTGCGATGCGCCCAGCGATGCCGATATCGCGCATGTCACCAACGGCGCGGTGGAGATGTTCCTCGCCCGCTACCGCGCCTGAGCGCCCAGACCGCTGCTACGGTGCTCGGCAAGCCTTGTGCAAACGGTCACAAAAACGTCGCCGAGGTTTCAAGAACCCTACACAGGGTCATTACGCAATCGCCCGAAATTGGCGTCCTCACCGTTCAGTCCGAACCGAAAGGAACAGCCATGTCCAGATTGCTTCGTCCCAGCCGCCGTGCGGTCCTTGCCTCTGGTGCCGCTTTTGCCACCACGCTTGCCATGCCCTCGCTCAGCCGCGCATCGTCGCGCCCGGTCTTTACCCATGGCGTGCAATCGGGCGATGTCGATATGTCCTCGGGCATGATCTGGACGCGCACGGATCGCCCGGCGCGCGTCGCGATGGAGGTCTCGACCACCGAAAGCTTTGCCAACGCCCGCAGTCTTGCGCCGCTCAACGCGCTGCCCGACAGCGATCTGGCGGTCAAGCGGCTGGTCGAGGGCCTGCCCGCCGACCAGGATATCTTTTACCGCTTCGTTGCCAGCGACCTTGCGGATGTAAACGCGGTCAGCGAGCCGATTGTCGGCCATTTCCGCACCGCGCCCGCAGGCCGCCGCTCGATCCGCTTTGCCTGGTCGGGGGATACCGCCGGTCAGGGCTGGGGCATCGACGATGACGGCATGTTCACCTACAGCACGATGGCCAAGCATACCCCCGATTTCTTTCTGCATTCGGGCGACACGATCTATGCCGATGGCGCGATGGTCGATGAGGTCGAAAAAGATGGCGCGATCATCTGGAAGAATACCACGCTGATCGACGAAAAGCGCAAGGTGGCCGAAACGCTCGATGAATTTCGCGGCCAATGGAAATACAATATGATGGATGAGCATGTGCGCGCGCTCAATGCGCAGGTGCCGATGTTCGTGCAATGGGATGATCACGAGGTGATCAACAACTGGTCCGCCTCCAAGGATCTGAGCGAGGATGCGCGCTATAGCGAGAAATCCATTCACGTTCTGGCCGCTCGCTCTGGCCGCGCCTTCCACGAAATGACCCCGATCCGCTTTACCCCCGCCGAGCCGGGCCGCGTCTATCGCAAGATCGCCTATGGGCCGATGCTGGATGTGTTCTTCCTCGATCTGCGCAGCTATCGCGGCCCCAACAGCGAGAACATGCAAGACACGCTGAGCGATGCATCGCGCATCATCGGGGCCGAACAGATGGCCTGGCTGAAGCGCGAACTGGCGCAATCAAGCGCGACATGGAAGGTGATCGCCTCTGACATGCCGCTTGGCCTTGTGGTCGGCGGCGGGCAAGAGGCCTTTGCCAATGGCGACAATGGCCCGGCCCGTGGCCGCGAGCTTGAACTGGCGGAGTTCCTGCGCTTCATCAAGACCGCAGGCATCACCAACACGGTCTGGTTCACCGCCGATGTGCATTACACCGCCGCGCATTACTACAACCCCGAAAAGGCGCAGTTTCAGGATTTCGCCCCGTTCTGGGAATTCGTCTCCGGTCCGCTGCATGCGGGCACGTTCGGGCCGAACGATCTCGATGCCACCTTTGGCCCCGAGGTGAAATTCGTCAAGGGCCCGAGCGCCGAGCAGGGCCAGAACCTGCCGCCGAGCATGGGGCTGCAATTCTTCGGATTGGTCGATATCGACGGCGCCACACAACAGATGACCGTGCGCCTGATGGATCGCGCCGATACCGAGCTTTGGAAAATCACCCTTGATCCGGTGCTGACATCGGCGATCTGATCGGGATTGGGCAATAACAAAGGGCGGTCCTTGCGGGCCGCCCTTTCGTCTTTGTCGCGGGGCTGATCAACCCGGACTCATCCCGCGCAGCCGCTCGGACCGGCGGCGCAGCATCTCGAGCGTTATCAGCAGCACGATGGAAATCCCCACCAGGATCGTCGCCACCGCGAGGATCGTCGGGCTGATCTGCTCGCGCAGGCCGGTGAACATGCGCCACGGCAGGGTCTGTTGATTGGCGGAGCCGACAAAGAGCACCACCACCACCTCGTCAAACGAGGTGATGAAGGCGAAGAGGCCGCCCGAGATCACACCGGGCAGGATAAGCGGCATCTGCACGCGAAAGAATGTCGTCACCGGGTTCGCGCCCATATTGGCCGCCGCGCGCGTAAGCGAGCGGTCAAACCCCACAAGCGTTGCCGTCACGGTGATGATGACAAAGGGAATGCCAAGCGCTGCATGGGCCAGCACCACGCCGAAATAGGTCCCCTGCAAGCCGATGCGGCTGTAGAAGAAATACATCCCCGCCGCCGAGATGATCAGCGGCACGATCATCGGCGAAATCAGGACCGCCATGATCGCGCGGCGGAACGGCACATGTTCCGAGCTCAGGCCAATCGCCGCCAGCGTGCCGAAACTGACCGACAGGAGCGTTGCCACCGGCGCGATGGCCAGCGAATTGCGCAGCGCCTGCTGCCAGCCGTCGGAAGTGAAGAAATCCCGGTAATGCTTGAGGCTATAGCCTGCGGGGTCAAAGCGCAGCATTTCCGGCGTGAAGGTAAAGAAATTCTCGGCGTTGAAGCTGAGCGGCATGACCACCAGGATCGGCGTGATGAGGAACACGAAGATCGCACCGCAGAGCACACGGAACGCATAATGCCAGAGCACCTGCCCGCTCGTTAGGTAGGGCGCGAGGTTGGCGCGATAGCGCCCCTCGCCGATCCAATAGATGAAGAAGGCAAAAAACCAGCCGAAAAGCCCCCCCAGAACAAAGCCCGGCACGCCTGCCAGCATCACGCCCGCCACGGTAGAGAGGGCGATGACGCCCCAGCGCACGGGCTTTTCCACGCCCGGCCCGAGGATCTGCAAGGCGACAAAACCCAGCACCATCAGCACCACGGCCCCGACCGCGATCCCCATCAGGCCGGAGCCATGCGCCGTGCCCACGAACAGGCCCGCACCCCCCCCCGCCGCGCCGATGGTCGGCAGCGCGAATGAGAGCGGTTTCTTCTCGATCGGTGTGAGTGTCATCGCGCTCATGGCTCAGCCCCCCAGCTTTACGTTGTCGATGCCGACAATCTTGTCATAGGCCCAGTAGAGGATCAGCACGACCGCCAGCAGGATAGAGCCGAGCGCCGCCGCCAGACCCCAATTAAGCGAGGTCGAGATATGATAGGCGATCCGGTTCGAGATGAACGTGCCAGTGGTGCCGCCGACGATCTCGGGCGTGATGTAATAGCCGATGGCGAGGATGAAGACGAGGATCGAGCCTGCGCCGATACCCGGCACCGATTGCGGGAAATAGACCCGCCAGAACGCCGTCCAGTTGGTTGCGCCCAGCGATTTCGCCGCGCGCAGATAGGCGGGCGGGATGGTCTGCATCACCGAATACATCGGCAGGATCATGAACGGCAGCAGGATATGCGTCATCGCCACGATGGTGCCGAACTGGTTGTTGATCATCACCAGGCGGCTCTCATCCGCGACAAGGCCGAGCCATACGAGCGTATCGTTGATGACGCCCTGTTGCTGCAACATCACCTTCCACGCGCTGGTGCGCACCAGAAGCGAGGTCCAGAACGGCAGCAGCACGAGGATCATCAGAAGGTTGGCCTTGCGCGCGGGCAGGTTGGCGAGAATCCACGCCACCGGATAGCCCAGCAAGATGCAGCTGAAGGTAATCATCAGCGACATGAACATCGTGCGCTTGAAGAGGATGCCATAGATGCGCTCGTCGTCGCTGCGCAGGGCGATACCTTCGGTGGTCTTTTCCATGTCCACGGCATTGAGGAAATAGCCGGTCGTGTAGGGCGGCGAATAGGTTTTGATGACCTCCCAGTATTCGATCCGGTTCCAGTCCTTGTTGGAGTCGATAAAGGCGGCCTTCATGTCGATCGGGGGCAGTTCTGCCGCCGCAGCCTGGCGTAGCGCATCCGTGCCGGGCCCGTCATAGGCTGCCAGCGCCGCCGCCGTGCCGGAATCCTCCAGATCAACCGCGAGCGCGGCATGGACCGCCTCCCAGGGTTTTTCCTCGGCGATCACATCCTCGTCAATGAAATGGGTGAAGGCGGCAAAGGCCGCGTAGGCCCGCGCGGTATTGGGCAGGATATCGGAAATCGCGGCACCGGGAACAAAGCCCACATCGCCGGAAAATGTCGAGGCCTCAAGTTGCTCCAGCCGCCCGATCTGGTTGGACATAAGGCGCGCGTTGCCCTCGGCACCCGCGCCGCCCGACATCATGTCAAACCAGAATTGCGCGTCATCAAATTGGGGGTTGATCTCCTTGAGCGCGTCCTGAAAGACCTCGCCCATGTCATCCACGTCGCGGCCCGTCGTGCGAAAGAGCGACGACACGCCGCTTTCCTCATAGTTCAGGCGGCTGCCGAGCTTGGTATGTTCCTTGGCCTCGGCGGCGAGGAACAGATCGAAAAACATCGCGCGAAACACCTGCTCGTCAGGCACATCCTCGCCATCCCAGTCGCGCAATTCCTCGACCGTCATCGGCAGCGTGTTGCCGACGATCTGGTTCTCAACCGAGCGGAAAAGCATGTCCGCAATGGGCGCGATAAAGGCGACCATGACGAAAATCAGCAAGGGCGCGATCAGTGCGAGCGCGCGCATCTTCTGGGCGCGCAGGGCGCGTCTGAGGCTGCGCTTCAGCGGCGTGCCGTCGGCGGCAAGCACCGGGCCGGTGTCGGTGGTATCGCTCATGTCATCCCCGTCGGACAAATCTGGTTATTGAACCCTGGGTCTGGTGCCCGGTGGTCAGGTGTCGAAGGGGGCCGCGCGGGCCCCCTCCGGATCGTGTAGCCGCGCTTATTGCGCCAGCCATGCCTGGAACTTGGCGTCCAGATCGTCGCGGTTATCCGCCCACCATTCGTAGTCATAGATATGGGGGTTGGTCGCGTTGGCCGGATCGGTCGGCATATGCGGGGCCATCTCGATGCCCAGTTCCGCATGTTTGCCCACCAGCGGCGCCGAGGAGGCACGCGCCGGGCCGTAAGAGATATAGGCCGCCTGATCGGCAAGACGCTGCGTGTCGGTCGCGAACTTGAGGAAGTGCATGACACGGGCCAGACGGTCCTCGGGCAGACCGGCGGGAACAACCCAGCCGTCAAGGTCGAAGGACTGCATATCCCACATCATGTCGATCGGCTGATCCTGCTCGGCGATGGCCGAAAAGAGACGCCCGTTATAGGTCGAGCCCATGAAGACCTCGCCATCGGCCAGAAGCTGCGGGGTTTCCGCGCCAGCCGACCACCAGACCACCTGATCCTTGATCGTGTCGAGCTTGGCCAATGCGCGCTCAACGCCCTCATCGGTGCCCAGAACGTCATAGAGATCGTCCTTGGCCACGCCGTCGCAGTAAAGCGCCCATTCCATGTTGTCGATCGGGCGCTTTTGCAGCGCACGCTTGCCGGGATAGGTTTCGAGATCGAACACGTCGCACACGCTGTCGGGCGGCTCGGTGCCCTCGGGCACCATGTCGGTGCGATAGCCGAAGGTGGTCGAGTAGACGATCTGCGGCACGAAGCAATCGCTCACGATCAGGTCGCCAAAGTCCTCGCTGGCCGGGGTGCCATCGGGCGCGGCGGCCAGAACCTCGTCGTGATCGAGCTCCATCGCGAGGCCCTCGTCACACAGGCGCATCGCATCCGAGGCCACCGCGTCAACCAGATCCCAGGTCACATTGCCGGCCTCGGTCATGGCGCGCATCTTGGCCACGGCCTCGGCAGAACTTTCGTCCCAGGTGACGCTGACGCCGGGATTGGCGGCCAGGTAGGGCTCTACATAGGCCTTGAGCTGGCTGTCCTGATAGGCACCGCCCCACGATACGAGCGTCATGCTGTCGGCCATGTCCTGTGCGGTTGCAGATACGCCGGCCGCGACGGTCAGGGCCGTTGTCGCCAGCAGGGTTTTCGTGAGTCTCATGAACATACTCCCAGTTTTTGGTCCCGTTTTGGTGAATGGGCCCCGTGTCACGGGTGGAAACATCCGGGGCCTCTCTCAACCCGCGCAGGCGCTCAACGCCCGCGCGAATATCGCTGTCGTCTCATGTCGCGTCGAGCGCGCGGCAATCGTCGGGCAACCAGCCGATCTCGATCTGCTCGCCCGGTTGCAGGCGGCGTTGATCGGGGGCGTTGCGTGTCTTGATGATGAACTCTTCCGATCCCGCCACCCGAAGCCGCGTGCGGAAGATATCGCCCATATAGATGAATTCGAGCACCTCGGCCTTGAGCGTATGGGCGTCGGGGCTGAGCCGCTCGCGGTTGAATTCCACCCGCTCGGGGCGGATCGAAATCAGCGTGCGGTCGCCCGCCTTGTCCACGTTCACCGGCTTGGCATCAATCAGGCCACCATCATCAAGCTGCACGAGGGCAAGCCCGTCCTTGATCTCTTTTACCGTGCCTTCGAGCGTGTTGTTCTCGCCTATGAACTGCGCGACAAAGCTGTTTTGCGGGCTTTCATACAATTCGTCCGGCGGCGCGATCTGCTGGATGCGGCCATCGTTGAACACCGCCACCCGGTCCGACATGGTCAGCGCCTCGGTCTGGTCATGGGTCACGTAAACCGTGGTGATTCCCAGATTATGCGCTAGGTGCGTGATTTCGAACTGCATCTTCTCGCGCAACTGCTTGTCGAGCGCGCCAAGCGGCTCATCCATCAGCACCAGCTCCGGCTCGAACACGAGCGCGCGTGCCAGCGCCGCGCGCTGCTGCTGCCCGCCCGATAGCTGCGCCGGGCGCCGCCCGCCCATCTCACCCATCTCGACCATTTCCAGCGCGCGCTTGACCTTGGCCTCGCGGTCCGACTTGCCGATCTTGCGCACCTCCAGCGGAAAGCTGAGATTCTCGGCGATGGTCATGTGGGGGAACAGTGCATAGTTCTGAAACACCATGCCGATGCCGCGCTTGTGCGGCGGGATGTGGTTGATACTCACCCCGTCGAGCTTGATCTCGCCATGGGTGGCGGTCTCGAAGCCTGCGAGCATCATCAGACATGTCGTCTTGCCAGAGCCAGACGGCCCGAGCATCGTCAGAAACTCGCCCTTGGGCATCGAGAGGTTGAGGTCCTTCACGACAAGCGTTTCGCCGTCGTAACTCTTTTGCACGCGCTCAAAGGCAACGAACGCATCGTTGTTTCCGGTATCGGCCAACGCAGGCTCCCTGTTTTTATGTCGTGGATTTTTCCACGTTAGGCACAGACTAAACGCCAATTTTTCAGTGATGCAAGTAAGCAACGACCCTTTTTCGCAGATTCACGCCGTCAAAGGTCAATTTGACCGCGAGATCGCCAAATTCAGTCGAATGTCCTTTACTCTTTGCCGAAAAAAGGGCCGCCAGAGAGAGGTCAGGCGGCCCGCAGATGTGGGGCTGGGATTATCCGAGGACGGATTTGACCGCCTTGGCGGTCTTGGTCACCACCTCGTCGGCCTCTTCGCGCGTCAGGCAGAAGGGGGGCGCGAAGCCAAGAATATCGCCCTGCGGCATGGCGCGCCCGATCACGTGATCCTCGGCCAGCGCGGCGGCTACCTTCGGCCCGATCTTGTCGGCGGCGTCAAAGAAGGTGCGGCTGTCCTTGTCCTTGACGAATTCCACCGCGCACAGCATCCCCTCGCCGCGCACCTCGCCCACGTTCGGGTGATGCCCGAGCGCCTCGGCCATGGTCCGGTTGAGATAGCCGCCCACCTCGCGGTTGTTGGCGATCAGGTTCAGATCATCGAGCAGCTTGAGGTTGGCCACCCCCGCCGCCGCCCCGATGGGATGGGCCGAATAGGTCCAGCCATGGCCGATGGGGCCATTCTCGTCGGTGCCTTGCTCCAGCACTTTCCACATCTTGTCGCTGACGATGCTGCCCGAAAGCGGCGCATAGGCCGAGGTCAGACCCTTGGCGATGGTGATGAGGTCAGGCTTGAGCCCGTAATGCTCGGAGCCGAACATCGTGCCGAGACGGCCAAAGCCGGTCACCACCTCGTCGGCCACCAGCAGGATGTCGTGCCGGGCCAGAACCTCCTGAATCGCCGCCCAGTATCCGGCGGGCGGCGGCACGATACCCCCGGTGCCCAGCACCGGCTCGCCGATGAAGGCGGCGATGGTATCGGCACCCTCGCGTTCGATCAGCGTCTCAAGCTCCGCCACGCAATGCGCAACGAATTGCTCTTCGGTCTGATCGAGGTTGTCACGGCGGAAATAATACGGGGCCTCGGTATGGACCACCTGCGCCAGCGGCAGATCGAATTTCTGGTGGAACAGGTGCAGCCCCGTAAGCGAACCGGTCATCAGCCCCGAGCCGTGATAGCCGCGCCAGCGCGAGATGATCTTCTTCTTCTCGGGGCGGCCAAGGATGTTGTTGTAATACCAGATCAGCTTGATGTTGGTCTCGTTTGCGTCCGACCCCGACTGCCCGAAATAGACCTTGCTCATGCCCTTGGGCGCGCGGTCCATGATCATCTTCGCGAGCGTGATCGACGCCTCGGTGCCGTGGCCGACATAGGCGTGGTAATAGGCCAGTTCGCGCGCCTGATCGGCGATCGCCTCGGCAATCTCCTGACGCCCGTAACCCACGTTGACGCAGTAAAGCCCGGCAAAGGCATCAAGCAGCCGGTTGCCGTCGCGATCCTCGATATGACAACCGCTTGCGGTGCGGATCACCCGGTTCGGGGCCTCGCCACGCGCGAATTGCGCCAGATGCGTCGAGGGGTGAAAGAAGTTCTCGCGATCCCATTGATCGAGTTGGTCGTTGCGCAGCATCGTCTTTCCTTTCATCGGGGGCTTGGCCCCCAGCTTCATCTTGCCAAAAATATCCAAAGACCTGTCCGTCACGCCCAATCGCGGCAGACGTATTTGATCTCCATGAATTCCTCCATGCCGCGCCGCGCCCCTTCGCGGCCCAGCCCCGATTGCTTGACCCCGCCAAAGGGGATGGGCGCGCCGGTGACCTTGGTGCGGTTGACCGCCACCATGCCGAATTGCAGCGCCCGTGTCATGCGGTAGATGCGGCGCGGGTCGTGGCTGTGCAGATAGGCGATGAGGCCGTATTCGGTGTTGTTCGCCCGGCGCACAACTTCGTCCTCGGTGTCAAAGGGTGTGATCGCCGCCACCGGGCCAAAGGTCTCGTCGCACATGATCGCTGCCTCGTCGGGCACATCGGTCAGCACCGTGGGCTGATAGAAGAGTGGGCCGAGATCGTCGCGCTGCCCGCCACAGGCCAGCTTGGCACCATGCTTGAGCGCATCGGCCACATGCTCTTCCTGCTTGCGCACCGCGCCCTCGTTCATCAGCGGGCCGATATCCGGGTCATCCATCCCGCGCCCGAGGGTCAGCTTTTGCGTCGCCTCGGTGAACCGGCGGCAGAACTCGTCATAGATCGCGCGCTCGACATAGATGCGGTTCGCGCCAAGGCAATCCTGCCCGGAGGTGGCGAACTTGGCCTTGATCGATTCCGTCACCGAGGTTTCCAGATCGGCATTCTTGAACACGATCACCGGCGCATGTCCGCCAAGCTCCATCACCAGTTTCTTCACCGTCCCCGCGCATTGGCGATAGAGCAACTGCCCGATATTGGTCGATCCGGTAAAGCTCAGCGCACGCACGCGGGTGTCTTGGGTCCACGGCTCCACGATCACCGGCGCGCGGCCCGTGACCACGTTGAACACACCCTCCGGGATGCCCGCACGCTCGGCCAGTTCCGCCAGCGCCAGCGCCGAATAGGGCGTCTCGCCCGAGGGATGCGCCACCACGGTGCAGCCCGCCGCCATCGCCGCCGCCGCCTTGCGCGTCAGCATCGCGGCGGGGAAATTCCACGGGGTGATGAGGGCAGCGACGCCCACCGGCTCCAACCACAGCTCGACCTCGGCATCGGGCAGGTGGCTGGTCACACCCTCGATATTGGGGCGCTTGGCCTCCTCGGCGTAATATTCCACGAAGCTCGCCGCATAGTCTATCTCGCCGCGCGCTTCCGAGAGGGGTTTGCCCTGCTCCAGCACCATGATGCGCGCAAGATCCTCCTTATGTTCGATCATCAGGTCGAACCAGCGGCGCAGCAGGGCCGACCGGTCCTGCGGCAGGGTCATCGCCCAGTCGTCGAACGCCGCTTGCGCCGCATCCACCGCCGCGCGCGCCTGATCGGCGCTGAGGCTGGCCACATCGCCAAGCGCCGCGCCATCGGCGGGGTTGCGCACGGCAATCGTGGCGTTGTCGTCCCCCGCCACCCATTTGCCGTTCACATAAGCAAAATTGCGCACAAGGCGCGTGTCGGTGATCCCGTTGCGGGTCCAGATCGCTGAATCAGACATTTGGCCCTCCTTTCACGCAGATAAATATACTGTCTGCACAGAGGTTGGGGCCGAGATTTCTGCTGGTTGCAGATTTTTCATCTGCAATGGTGCATTATTAAAGATGATTCATCCGAAAAACATCTCCAGCGGCGGCAGGCGTGGAGATTTGACCGGCTTGGTCACGATATAGGTGAAATAGCGCGCCAGCCCGATGCGCGCCTCCAGCATCTCGTCGATCAGCCGCTGATAGGCGTCGATATCGCGGGTCACGATCTGCATCAGGTAATCGAACCCGCCGCCCAGCGCCCAACAGGCCGTCACCTCGCCATAATGCTGCACGCTGTCCTCGAAGGCGCGGAATTTTGCCGGGGTGTGATCGGCCAGTTCCACCGCGACAAACACCGTCACATGCGGCCCCAGCTTCTTGAGGCTGATACGCGCGTGATAGCCCTCGATCAGCCCGGCCTCTTCCAGCCGCCGCAGCCGCTCCCAGCAGGGGCTTGCCGAGAGGCCGACGCGCGTGGCCAGATCGGCCTTGGTGATGCGCCCCTCATCGGCCAGCACCCGCAGAATTTCCAGATCGCGCGCATCGAGCCTCATGCGCGGATCACCGCGCCCACGTCGCGGCCTGCAAGCCGCGCCATGACATGGGTGGCAATCGCGGTATCCTGCGCGCCGGTGCCGGTCAGGTCGCAGATCGTGATATCTGTCTGCCCTTGCCGCCCGCGCGCGCGGCCCCGGATCACGTCGCCCAGTTCCACCGGCGCGCCCCTGTCCCAGAGCCCGGCGGCGATGGCCCCGCGCAATTCGCCCAGTTTTTCCACCTGCGCCGCGCGGTCGGCGACGTAAAGATCGGCCTGCACCAGCGCCTTCGGGTCGATCTCGGTCTTGCCCGCCTGATCCGATCCCATCGCGGTGATGTGCAAGCCGGGGTGCAGCCAAGCGGCCTCGATCACGGGCGCGCGCGCGGGCGTGGTGGTGATGACCAACTGGCTGTCGCGCACCAGATCGGCGGGGCTGTCCGCCACCGCGATATCGCACTTCATATCCGACAGGTCATCGGCACAGGCGCGCGCGCGCTCGGCATCGCGGCCCCAGATCAACAGCCGCTCAAAGGGCCGCACCAGATGCGCCGCCCGCGCCTGAAGCCGCGCCTGCACGCCGGTGCCGATCACGCCTGCCACCTGCACCCGCTCGGGCGCGAGGTGCCGCGCGGCCACCGCCCCCGCCGCCGCGGTGCGCAGATCGGTCAGGTAGCCATTGTCGAGAAACACCGCCTCCACCAGCCCGGTTTGGGCGGAAAACAGGATCATCAACCCGTTGAGGCTCGGCAGGCCCAGCTTGGGGTTGTCAAAGAAACCGGGACTGACCTTGATCGCGAACCCAGAGAATCCGGGTATATAGGCGGTTTTCACGTCCACCTCGCCATGCGCCTCGGCCAGGTCCATCGACAGGACGGGCGGCATCACCACCCCGCCATCCGACAGCGCGCCGAACGCCTCTTCGATCACGCGCACGGTGTCGAGGTCCAGCCCCACCGCCCCGCGCAACTCCGCCTCGGTCACGATGCGAATGTCATGTGCCATAACGCTGCCCCTCAACCACGGTGTCGCCCAGATGCACATCCTGCCCGGTGATGACGCGGGTGAACATCTCCATATCCAGATTGCGACCGGTGATGATGGTGGCGGTCGGGCCGGAGACGTCAATCTTGCCCGAAAGCACCGCCGCGAGGCCCACCACGCAGGCCCCCTCGGCCACGATCCGGTCTTCGTAATAGAGCACCTGCATCGCGTGATAAATCTCTTCCTCCGAGACCAGCACCACCTCGTCGAGCAACTCGCGGCACATCGGAAAGCTCAGCCGGTTGCCCATCCCGATCCCGCCGCCAAGGGAATCCGCGAGGCTCGCCACCTCCTCGACCTCGACGGGGTGGCCCGCGCGGATGCTGTCATGCATCGCAGCACCGCGATCCATGCTGATCCCCACCACGCGGAGCGACGGCTTGATTGCCTTCGCGGCCATCGCCACGCCCGCCGCCAGCCCGCCGCCCGAGAGCGGCACCAGCAGAACCTCGATGTCAGGCCGCGCCGCCATGATTTCCAGCCCGATGGTGCCCTGGCCCGCGATCACCCGAGCGTCGTCGAAAGGCGAGATTTCCACCAGCCCCTCGTCGCGCACCAGCCGCTCGGCCTCGGCCTGCGCGTCGTCCTGCGACCGCCCGGTGATCCGCACCTCGGCCCCCAGTGCGCGGATGCCGTCCACCTTGGCCTGCGGCACCAGCTCCGACATGCAGATCACCGCGCGCATCCCCCGCGCCCGCGCCGCATAGGCCACGCCGCGCCCGTGATTGCCGGTGGAACAGCAGGTGACACCGGCGGCCTCAGTCACCCCCGCCACGGCGTTCAATGCCCCGCGCAGCTTGAACGCGCCGATGGGCTGCATATTTTCCAGCTTGAGCAGAAAATCATGGCCGCAAACGCCGCTCATATGGGGCGACGGCACCAGCGGCGTGGCAACCGCCACCCCGGCGATCACCTGTGCCGCGGCAAGAACATCGGCCAGAACGGGGCGCATCGCTGTCTCCTTGTCACTCGGTGGCGGCAATCTGCGCGCGGATCGGGGTTGCGTCAACCTTGCGCCACACGGTGGTCAGAAAACGACATCCGGTGGCGTATTTCTTGGGGCGCGCGCGCCGAAAATCCCCCAAGGCGGGATAAACCACAACGTGACGGACGATGCCATGATCGAGAAAAACCTTCCCTTTTCGTTGCAGGAATACGAGCGCCGCCTCGGCAAGACGCGGAGCGCGATGGCCACCCGCGATCTCGACGCGATCTTTGTCACCGACCCGTCAAACCAGCATTGGATCACGGGGTATGACGGCTGGTCGTTCTACGTGCATCAGGGCGTGATCGTGCTGCCCGAGGCCGATCCGATCTGGTGGGGCCGCAACCAGGATGCCAATGGCGGCGTGCGCACCGTCTGGATGACCGATGACCGGGTGATCGGCTATCCTGACCACTACGTGCAATCGACCGAGTGCCACCCGATGCAGGATCTGGCCGCGCGCCTGACCGGCATGGGGCTGGCAGACAAGCGCATCGGCGTGGAAATGGACAATTACTATTTCTCCGCGCGTGCGATGCAGGTGCTGCGCGAGGAACTTCCCGAGGCCACGTTCCTCGACGTGACCGGCTTGGTCAACTGGCAGCGCGGCGTGAAATCCGAGGAAGAGCTGGTTTTCATGCGCAAGGCCGCCGCGATCTCGGAAAAGATCACCGACGGGCTGTTCGAGCGGGTGGAACCGGGGGTTGCGAAAAACGAGATCGTCGCCGAGATTTTCCGCGACGCGATCCGGGGCGTCGAGGGCGCGTGGGGCGATTATCCGGCGATCGTGCCGCTACTGCCCTCCGGCTCGGACGCCGCCGCGCCGCACCTGACATGGGACGGGCGCGAATTTGCGACAGGCGAAGCGACATTCTTCGAAATCTCAGGCTGCTATCGCCGCTATCACGCACCGTTCTGCCGCACGCTCTTTCTGGGCAAGCCGCCGCAATTCCTGCTCGACGCGGAAAGGGCGCTGGTCGAGGGGCTGGAGGCCGGGCTGGAGGCCGCAAAGGCGGGCAACCGCGCTTGCGACGTGGCCAATGCGCTCGCCGCCCCGCTGGAGCGTGCGGGCATCGAGCGCGGCGCGCGCTGCGGCTATCCCATCGGCCTCAGCTACCCGCCCGACTGGGGCGAGCGCACGATCAGCTTGCGCGCCGAGGATGAGAGCGTGCTGGAGCCGGGCATGACCTTCCATTTCATGCCGGGCCTCTGGATGTCCGACTGGGGGCTGGAGATCACCGAATCGATCCTTATCAAAGAAAGCGGCCCGGCCGAGACCTTCTGCAACCGCCCGCGCAAGATGTTCGTGAAGGATTAAAGAATCTTGCTCAAAACCGGCTCCCACTTTTGAGCAGAATGCTTTCGCGCGGCACGGCGTTGGGGGCGGGCAGCTTGAGGGTCATTGCGCCTAGCGCCCCGGCGGCGGGGCGGCCGGTTTCCGAGAGGAAGCGGTTGAGTATCTCGATAGCGGCGGGCGAGGTGACGGGGACGAAGTGATTATAGGCCTCGCCGGTGGCAAGCGCCGAGAAGTCGATCACCTGCACATCGGGCCGCGTGACCTCTTCGGCGGCATCGATCACGCCGAGGCGCGGCTTGCGCCCGGTGATGAAGCCCGACAGCGACAGCGCCCGATCGGCGCGGGTGATGAAGATGAAGAACGGCTGCGGCAGGCGCCCGATCGCCTCGGCCTGGCGCGCGAATACGTCCGGGTCGATATCGGGCGACATCAGCACCACGCCGCTCAGCCGTGAAAGCGCCGTGCGATCCCCCGAAAGCGCGATCTGGCGCAGCGCCTCCATCACCAGTTGCGAGCCCATCGAATGCGCGAGCACGAACACCCGGTCGCCGGGACCGGTGGTCAGCCGCTCGATCAGCGCCACGAGATCGTCGCGCGCGAAAAGCACGCTGTCGCGGTCATAGACATAGCCGCGCGGATCGCCCGCCGAGGGCCAGGAAAACAGCAGCGCCGGCATGGTGGTTTCGAAATCGGTGCGGATTTGCGCCAGCCGATACATCGCCTCCGAGAGGGTGTTGTTGTAGCCGTGGACATAAAGCAGCGTCTCGCGTCCCGGACTGCCCGCGCGCATCCGCGTGATCAGTTGCGTCGCATTCTCCAGCACCTCGGTGCCGGTGACGACGAAATCGGTGGCGGCATCGGGCTTGCCCTCGGGCCATTCGATCTGGCCCGGCATATGGGTCGGCGGCACAGAGATATCGGCGCGAAAATATCTCAGCCCCGATTTTCGCTCGATCCCGAATTGCGATCCGGTCTGATCGAGCACGAGGCCTGTGGCCACATGGATCGTCTGGATCGTCGCCGTCGGATCGGGGGCGGCACGCATCGCGCTGGGGCGCGGGGCGCAACCCGCCAGCAGCACCATCGCCAGAACCGTGACTACCCGCAAACCGCCCATGCCTCAACGCCCCCGCAGCCACCTCCCTCATAGTCGAGCGGGGCGCATCATCCAAGGATCAGCTTGCGGTCAGCATCCCCTTTTCCTGCGCCAGGCTGCGCATCCGCTTTTGCAGCTTTTCAAAGGCACGCACCTCGATCTGGCGAATCCGCTCGCGGCTCACGTCATATTGCGCGCTCAGATCCTCTAGCGTGATGGTTTCCTCGCTGAGGCGGCGCTGCGTCAGGATATCGCGTTCGCGCTCGTTGAGCACGTCCATCGCCAGCGCCAGCAATTCGCGGCGGGCCTTGAGTTCGTCCTGCGCCTCGTAATCACCGGCCTGATCGGCGCCTTCATCCTCGAGCCAGTCCTGCCACTGCATCGAGCCTTCGCCCTCGGCCCCGACGGTGGCGTTGAGCGAGGCATCCGCCCCGGCCATGCGGCGATTCATCGAGATCACCTCGTCCTCGGTCACGCCGAGATCATGGGCGATCTTCTTGACGACCTCGGGGCGCAAATCGCCCTCTTCCAGCGCGCCGATACGCGCCTTGGCCTTGCGCAGGTTGAAAAACAGCTTCTTCTGCGCCGAGGTGGTGCCGAGTTTCACAAGGCTCCAGGACCGCAGGATATATTCCTGGATCGAGGCCCTGATCCACCACATCGCATAGGTCGCGAGGCGAAAGCCCTTCTCGGGATCGAATCGCTTGACCGCCTGCATGAGGCCAACATTGGCCTCGGAAATCACCTCGGCCTGCGGCAGTCCATAGCCGCGATAGCCCATCGCGATCTTGGCCGCGAGGCGCAGGTGGCTGGTGACCATGCGATGCGCGGCCTCGGTGTCCTGTTCCTCGACCCAGCGCTTGGCCAGCATGTATTCCTCTTCCGGCTCCAGAAGCGGGAATTTGCGAATCTCCTGCATGTAGCGGTTGAGCCCGCCTTCGGGGGTGGGGGCCGGGAGATTTGCGTAATTGCCCATGCGGGTGTCCCTTCCTTCATGTATAACGCGTTAACATTGATTTATGCAGTCAGCGCGCGCGATCAAGCCTGTTACCTCATGGATATTAACGCATCGTTCAGCGGTTTCCGGCAAAATTCGGCGAATATGTCGAAATCTCACGTCATTCTGTGCCGCTGTCATCCGTGCCGCGCAAACACGCCAGCAGCGCCGCCATATCGGCGGGCAGCGGCGAGACAAACCGCAAAACCGCGCCGCTCAGCGGATGGGTGAACCCGAGCACACCGGCATGAAGCGCCTGCCGGGGAAAGCGGCGCGCCGCCTCGGCCGCGCCCTCGGGCAGGGCGCGCGCGGGCAGGCGGCGTGCCCCGCCATAGACCGGATCGCCGATCAGCCCATGCCCGGCATAGGCCATGTGCACGCGAATCTGGTGGGTGCGCCCGGTCTCGAGCCGACATTCCACCAGCGCCGCCGCCGGCGGCTGGCCGAATCGCTCCATCACCTGCACGCGCGTCACCGCGTGGCGGCCACCCGTGACCACAACCGCCTGCCTCTGGCGGTCGGTGCGGTGGCGAGCCAGTTGCGTGCGGATGACAAGCGTGCCGCCCGCCTCAAAGCGCAGCCCCGCCAGCCCCTTGAGGCGCGGATCGCCGGGATCGGGCGCGCCATGCGCAAGCGCGAGATAGGCGCGCTCGACCGTGTGCGCGGCGAATTGCGCGGCCAGCCCCTGATGGGCGGCGTCGGATTTGGCCACCACCAGAAGGCCGCTGGTATCCTTGTCGATCCGGTGCACGATACCGGGGCGGCGCGCCCCGCCAACCCCCGACAACCGGTCGCCGCAATGGTGCAAAAGCGCGTTCACAAGCGTGCCCTCGGGCGTGCCCGGTGCCGGGTGCACCACCATGCCCGCAGGCTTGTCGATCACGATGAGGTCGTCATCCTCATAGGCGATGTCGAGGGCGATGGCCTCTGGCTCCATATGGCTCTCGCGGAGCGCGGGAAGGGCGATTTCGATCAGGTCGCCCTCGGCCACGCGCGCCTTGGCATCCTGTACCACGGTGCCACCCACGCGCACCGCCCCCTCGGCGAGCAGCCGCGCAAGCCGGGTGCGCGACAGCGCCGCCGCCTCTGGCACATCGCGCGCCAGCGCCTTATCAAGGCGCGGGGGCGGATTGGCCCCGATGGTAAAGCCGAGCAGGTCCTGCCCCATGTCCGACCCCATGTCCGACCCCGACTCAGACCCCATGCCCCAAAGCCCCCCGCCGGTGAGCCCGGCCATGCTGAAATTCCTCGCGCGGTTGGTCGCGGTGCTGACCGCCACGATGATCCTCGGGCTTCTAGTGATCGTCGGCCTGCTTGTCACCCGGTTCTGGTCCGAGCCTGCCCTGCCCGCCCTGCCAGACACCATAACCCTGCCCGAGGGCGCGCGCGCCACCGCCTTTACCCAAGGCGAGGGCTGGTATGCGGTGGTCACCGATGACGGGCGCATCCTGGTCTATGACCGCGCGAGCGGCGCATTGCACCAAAGCGTCACGATCAAAGCGGCCAATTGAGAGCGATGGTACCGCCTCCCTGGCTTGAACAGGGGACCTCTGGATCCACAATCCAGCGCTCTAACCAACTGAGCTAAGGCGGCACTGTCGGCGGATTTACCGGTGCCGCCGCCCGATTGCAAGCCTGACGCAAAGCGATTTGCCAGCTTTGTGCGACAAAGGCCCCGCATTCCCACCGGAATATCCAGAGGCTTGCCAAGGCGGCGCGCAAGGCGTAGCAGATCGCGAGTTTCAGGAGACCGTCATGAGCATCAACAGCGAGCGCGACATCGAGGCCAATCTTCAGATCGGGCCGACGGATCAGGGCATGGTGCGTCTCTTCATCGAATCGCAGGGCATCGAGGTGCCGATGGATTTCGACCCCGACGAGGCCGACGAGATCGCCGAGGAAATCCGCGCCGCCGCGCAGCTTGCGCGCGCGCGCTCATAGCCGCGGATCGGTGGCCCGGCGCAGGCGGCGCGCGGCATCGCGCGCGAATCGCCGGATAAGCGCGGCACGCCGCGCGGGCGCAAGCCGGGTCTCGGGCGCCATGCGCAGGATCTCGGCATCGAACGCGTCGGCGATAATAAGGCCGGTGCCCTCGGGCAGAAGATCTATGGGGAAATCCGCCTCCACCGCCCAGAAATAGCGATCACACCAACCAAGATAGCCCTGCCACTTGGCATCCGAGACGAAATCGGCGCGGCTTGATTTGCACTCCACCACCCAGATCTCGCCCTTGGGGCCAAGCGCCATCACATCCACGCGCCTGCCCCGCTCGGGCGAAAATTCCTCGATCGGCACGAAATCGTGGCTCAGCAGGTGGCGGCACACGCCGCGCGCGATCAACTGGCCGGGTTGCAGGGGGCGGGGAGGTGTATCCATGTGGTTATTTTGAACAAACCACGAACGCACGCAACCCCTTGTCGCGCCCCGCGCAAAGCATTACCTGAGAGGGGTGACGGGTGCTGCCCTTCCCGTGAACGGTTGCATTCCGGTGGCCTTAAGCAATTCCGAGGGAGCTGGCTCTGTCCGGGCCCTGGTCCGGTTACCCGGTGCCCACCTGTACAAACAGGTCCTCGGGAATGAGAGAACCAAACGGTTGCGTGCGGGCCCGTCACACCCGATCCCTCGCACATCCTCAGAGCCATTGGCCGGTAGATGGTTCAGTGACTGCGCCGCACCGGGTGCCGCCCCGCAGTCACGCGCACAGGGATGGCGACATAATCGCGACGCATAACAGGCTGCCGCCGCCCGCCGTGGTGATCGTCGTCATCGTCATCCTTCATCCGCATCACGGCAATGGCGAACTGCGCCCCGGCAAAGACGATGCCATTGGCCACCCACAGGATCAGCACCGCGAGCGGGCCATCGCTACTATGGCTGACGAGGTGCCACAGGTTGGCAATGTTGAACCACAAAAGCAGCCCCACGAACACCCCCGCGAGCCCGAACCCGATGGCAACCTGCGTGATATAAAGCCTGACGAGCCGTGGCATGGCGGACCTCCGTTTCAGTCACCTTAAAGCTACGCCCTTAACAAAGGATTACAAGGGCCGGATTGCACCGCGCCCGACAGCGGCGACAAAATGCCCGAAGTTCGAGCGCTCAGCGGCAATAGGCCCCGCCGCGATGGCGGGCCGTGTCGAAATGCAGGTGATCGCGGTGAAACCGGTCCGATTCGGGGCCAAGCACCGTGCCGAACCGCCCGCAGGCCTGCCCGTGCACCCGCCGCAACACCCGGCCCTCGCGCCCCTTGCCCCAATCATCGAGCACCGAAATTTCCGAACCGTCGCGCAATTGCAGCGCCGAGATGTCGATTGCACGGCCCTTGCCATGCTCGGAAATGCGCGCGCCTTTCTGATGGTTGCGCGTACGGCACACGTAATGCGCCGCCACCCGCAGGCCACTGAGGCCGCCGCCCATGCCCCCCACCTCGGGCTTGGCGCTCTGCGTCACCCAAGCGCCGAGCGTGCGCGCGGTGCGGCAATCGAGCGTCGCGGGCTGGCTCAGCCGCACGCCGTAAACCGATGTCACGCGCACGGCATTGTCGATCCCACAGCCGTTGACCGGGTCGGCCACCAGCCCCGAGAGCGTGCCCTCAAGCCCCGGATCATCGCACAACCCGCCGCCGCGTGTCACCGTATCGTCGCCACGCCCGCAGCCGGTGGCAGCAAGGCTCAGCACCAGCGCGCCAAGAAGCGCCGCGCGCCTCATGGGGCCTTGGCCCTCCCGAAATCGGGCGCATCCACGTCCTGCCCCGCCTCGATGATGCCGCGCCGGATGTCGCGGGTGCGGGTGAAATAGGCGTGCAGGTGATCGCCGTCGCCGGTGCGGATCGCGCGTTGCAGCGCGAACAGCTCTTCGGTGAAACGACCGAGGATTTCCAGCGTCGCCTCGCGGTTGTTGAGGAACACATCGCGCCACATGGTCGGGTCCGAGGCCGCAATGCGGGTGAAATCGCGAAAGCCGGCGGCGGAATACTTGATGACCTCGCTATCGGTCACCCGGCGCAGATCATCGGCCACGCCCACCATCGTATAGGCAATGAGATGCGGCGCGTGGCTTGTGACCGCCAGCACCAGATCGTGATGCTCGGCATCCATCTCGTCGGTATGGCTGCCCAGCGCCTGCCAGATCGCCTCCAGCCGCGCGACGGCGGCGCGGTCGCTGCCCGCCTGCGGCACGATGAGGCACCAGCGGTTGTCGAATAGCTCGGCAAAGCCCGAACGCGGCCCGGAATGCTCGGTTCCCGCCAGCGGATGCGCGGGCACGAAATGCACGCCCTCGGGCAGATGCGGCGTGACCGCCTCGATCACGGCCTTTTTGACCGATCCCACATCGCTGAGCGTCGCACCGGGCTTGAGCGCCGGGGCGATCTCGGCGGCCACCGCCCCCATCGCTCCCACCGGCACGCAGAGCACCACGAGATCGGCCCCCGCCACGGCCTCGGCGGCACTGTCGCAGACGCGATCACACAGCCCGATCTCGCGCGCGATATCGCGGGTCTCGGGGCTGCGCGCATAGCCGGTGATCTCGCCCGCCACGCCCGCGCGCCGCATCGCATGGCACATCGACGAGGCAATCAAACCCAGCCCAATGAGCGCCACCCGGTCATAGATATGCGCCATCAGCGCGCCCCCCGGAACTGCCCGATGACATGCGCCACCCGGCGGCAGGCGGATTCGTCACCCACGGTGATCCGCAACCCTTCGGGAAAGCCATAACCGCCAACCCGGCGCACGATGATCCCATCGGCCCGCAGGGCGGCATCGCAGGCGGCGGCCTCTGCCTCCGAGGCAAAGCGCGCCAGCACGAAATTGGCGTGGCTGTCATCCACCGCCACCCCCGCCGCCCGTAGCGCCTCAATCAGCCAGGCACGATTGCGGATCGTGTCGCCCACCACCCGGTTCAGCCAATCGCGATCCCGCACCGCTGCCTCGGCGGTGTCGAGTTGCGTCTGCGACAGGTTGAAGGGCTGGCGAATGCGGTTCAACACCCCGATCATCCCGGCCTGCGCATAGCCCCAGCCGATCCGCAGACCGCCCAGACCATAGGCCTTGGAAAAGGTGCGCGTCATGATGACATTCCCGCGCGCCTCGACCAGCGCCACGCCGCCATCATAGCCTTCGGCAAATTCGGTATAGGCCCCGTCAAGCACCAGAATGGCGCTCTCGGGGATGCCCGCCGCCAGCCGCGCCAGTTCCGCCTCGGGCAGGATCGTGCCGGTTGGATTGCCGGGATTGGCGATGAACACGATCCGCGTGCGCGGCGTGCAGGCGCGCAGGATCGCGTCCACATCCACCACGCGCGCGCGCTCGGCCACACAGACCGGCGTTGCCCCCACCGCATGGGCAAGGATCGGATACATGGCGAATCCGTGCGCGGTATGGATCACCTCGTCACCCGGTCCGGCATAGGCCTGCGCCACGAATTGCAGCACCTCGTCGGAGCCGACACCGCAGATCACCCGCTCCGGATCAAGCCCGTGCACCTCGGCGATGGCGTGGCGCAGATCGGCGTGATCGGTGCCCGGATAGCGGTGCAGCGTGGCGGCAGAGCGGGCAAAGGCCGCCCGCGCCTTGTCCGAAGCCCCATAGGGGCTTTCATTGGCCGAAAGCTTCAGGATCTCGGATCGGCCCTCGATCACGGCCTCGCCACTCTTGTAGAGCGCGATCTCCATGATACCGGGCTGCGGCGCGATCTTGGTCATGTCATTCCCCGTCTGTCGCCGCAGGTTCTAGCTTTGGCCCGCCGCCTTGGCCAGCACCAAAAGGAAAAGGCCGCGGCGGTTTCCCGGCGCGGCCTTGTCGATGGGATAGCAGCGCGATCAGTTCTGCGCGTAATATTCGATGACGAGGTTGGGCTCCATCATCACCGGATAGGGCACATCGCCAAGGGTCGGCGTGCGCACGAAGGTCGCGACCATCTTGGAATGGTCGGCCTCGATGTAATCGGGCACGTCGCGCTCTGCCAGTTGCACGGCCTCGAGCACCACGGCGAGCTGCTTGGATTTCTCGCGCACCTCGATCACATCGCCTTCCTTGACACGGTAGGAGGGGATGTTGACCCGCTGGCCGTTCACCGTGACATGGCCATGGTTCACGAATTGACGCGCGGCGAAAACCGTGGGCACGAACTTGGCGCGATACACAACCGCATCAAGACGCCGCTCCAGCAGACCGATCAAAAGCTCGCCGGTGTCGCCGCGCACGCGCTCGGCCTCGGCATAGATGCGGCGGAACTGCTTCTCGGTGAGATCGCCGTAATAGCCCTTGAGCTTCTGCTTGGCGCGCAGCTGAAGGCCGAAATCCGACATCTTCTGCTTGCGGCGCTGGCCGTGCTGGCCGGGGCCGTATTCGCGGCGGTTCACCGGCGATTTGGGGCGGCCCCAGATGTTTTCGCCCATGCGGCGGTCAATTTTATACTTGGCAGACGTGCGTTTGGTCACGACTGGTCTCCTTCTGATATGTCGAAGGGCGTTGTCCTCTGGATTGCTCCCGACAGGCATCCCCTTGCGGGGGCCACCAACACCAATGAAGCCGCGCTTATATATGTCCGCCCTGTGGTGTCAACCGTCCCTTGCGCGCAGGCGACGGCGCGTGTTCAGATATGCGCGACACGGGATGGAGAGATAGCATGAATCTGGCAAGACTGGCAGCAGAGGCCGAGGCGCGCGGCACACCGGTGCGCGCGGGGCTGATCGGCGCGGGCAAGTTCGGCTCGATGTTTCTGGCACAGGTGCCGACGATCAAGGGCCTCGCGGTCGCGGCCATTGCCGATCTGGACCCCGACCGCGCGCGCCGCGCCTGCCACACCGTGGGCTGGGACGAAGGCCGGGTGGCGGCGACCGCCTTTCTTGATGACGGCGCCGCACTTGCCGCGCGCGACGATGTCGATGTGGTGATCGAGGCCACCGGCAACCCGCGCGCGGGCATCACCCATGCGCGCGCCGCCATCGCGGCGGGCAAGCATGTGGTGATGGTCAACGTGGAGGCCGACGTGCTCGCAGGCCCCGCGCTGGCGCAAGAGGCGCGGGCGGCGGGCGTGGTCTATTCGATGGCCTATGGCGATCAGCCCGCGCTTGTCTCGGAAATGGTCGATTGGGCGCGCGCCACAGGCTTTCACGTCACCGCCGCCGGAAAGGGCACCAAATACCTGCCCGCCTATCACGCCGTCACCCCCGATGACGTGTGGTCGCATTACGGTCTGACGGCAGAGGAGGCCGCAGCGGCGGGGATGAACCCGCAGATGTTCAACTCCTTCCTCGACGGCACCAAGAGCGCCATCGAGATGGTGGCCATCGCCAATGCCTGTGGCCTCGACGTGCCCGTGGCGGGCCTTGCCTTCCCGCCCTGCGGCGTCGATGACCTCGCCCATGTGCTGCGCCCTCGCGAGGCGGGTGGCCAGCTTGATCGGCGCGGCATGGTCGAAACGGTATCCTCGCTCGAACGCGACGGGCGGCCCGTGTTCCGCGATCTGCGCTGGGGGGTCTACGTGGTGTTCGAGGCCCCGAACGACTACGCCGCCGCCTGCTTTCGGCAATACGGCCTGCCGACCGACGCGACCGGGCGTTTCGCCGCGATGCACAAGCCGTTTCACCTGATCGGGTTGGAATTGTCGATCTCGGTGCTGAGCGCGGCCCTGCGCGACGAGCCCACGGGCCAAGCGCGCGAGATGCGCGGCACCGTCGCGGCGGTGGCCAAGCGCGATCTCAAGATGGGCGAAATCCTTGATGGCGAAGGCGGTTACACGGTCTGGGGCAAGGCACAACCGGTGGCGCAGGCGCGCACGGCGCTGCCCATCGGCCTTGCGCATGGCGTGGCGATGGTGCGCGACGTGGCGCGCGGCACGGTGCTGAGTTTTGACGACGTGGCGATCGGGAATGATCCGGTGGCGGATCTCTATCGCGGTTTGACCGGCACCTGAGACGGCAAGGCACCGCCCCCGGCTCAGCCCTTCCCGATCCTCGGCTCGGTGCCCGCGCGCAGCCGCGCGATATTGCTCCGGTGCCGCCACAGGATCAGCGCCGCCAGCGCGATGGCCAGCACCACCGCGCCGCCCTGCCCGAGGATCAGCATCCAGAGCGGTGCCGCCACCGCCGCCACCAGTGCCGCCAGTGAGGAAATCCGCATGAGCACCGCCGTGGCCAGCCATGTCAGGCACGCCGCGATGCCCACCGGCCATGCCAGCGCCAAGAGCAGGCCAAGGAACGTCGCCACCCCCTTGCCCCCGGCAAAGCGCAGCCAGACCGGGTAGCAATGCCCGAGGAAAGCCGCAAACCCCGCGATTTGCGCCGCGTCCTCGCCCGCCAGCGCCCGCGCCAGCAGCACCGCCACCGCGCCCTTGCCCCCGTCAAGCAGCAGCGTCAGCGCGGCGGCGGCCTTGTTGCCGGTGCGCAGCACGTTGGTCGCGCCGATATTGCCCGATCCGATCTCGCGGAGGTTGCCAAGCCCCATCAGGCGCGCCAGCACCATGCCAAAGGGGATCGACCCAAGCAGATAGCCGATCACGGCCCAGAGGCTCAGGATACTCAGCATGCTCTCGAATGGGGGCATCATCCGGCCTCGTAAACGCAGCTACCCGCGACATAGGTGGCACTCACCCTACCCTGAAGCCGCGCGCCGTCAAAGGGCGTGTTCTTGGATTTCGAGCGCAGCGCGAACCGGTCGAGGATGAACGGCCTGCCGGGATCGAACAGCACCAGATCGGCAGGCGCACCCACCGCCAGCCGCCCGCAATCCAGCCCCAGCCGCCGCGCCGGGCCAAGCGACAGCGCACGCCACAGCGTCGGCAGATCGAGCGCCTCGGCATGGTAAAGCCGCAGCGCGGCAGGCAACAGCGTCTCCAGCGCCACCGCCCCGCTCGCCGCCGCCTCGAAGGGCAGGCGCTTGCTCTCCTCGTCCTGCGGGGTGTGCATGGAACTGATGATGTCGATCAGACCCTCGCGCAGCGCCTCCGTGACCGCCTGCCGGTCTTCTTCGGCGCGCAGCGGCGGCTTGACCTTGAAGAAGGTGCGATAATCCGACACGTCAAGCTCGTTGAGCGTGAGGTGGTGGATCGAGGTTCCGGCGGTGATGTCAAGGCCATTGGCCTTGGCGCGCGCCAACGCGGGCAGCGCGCGCGCGGTGGTGATCTGATCGGCGTGATAGCGCGCGCGCGTCATCTCCAGCAGAGCAATATCGCGGTCCAGCCCCATCCGCTCGGCCATCGGCGACACGGCGGGCAACCCGCGCAAGCTCGCGAATTTGCCGCTCGTCGCCGCCGCCCCCGCGCTCAGCCCCGGATCCTGCACATGCCCGATCACCAGCGCGCCCAAGCTGCGCGCGTAGGTCAGCGCGCGGCTCAAAACCTTGGTATCGCTTACCACATGGTCGCAATCGGTAAACGCCACCGCGCCCGCATCCATGAGAAAGCCGATCTCGACCATCTCGCGCCCCGCGCGCCCCTTGGTGAGCGCGGCCATCGGCAGCACGTTGACGGGGGCGGCCTCGTTGGCGCGGCGACGCGCGAATTCGAGCACCTCGGGCGTGTCGATGGCGGGCAGGGTATCGGGGCGCGTGGCCATCGTGGTCACCCCCCCCGCCGCCGCCGCGAGACCGGCAGAACGATAGCTCTCCTTGTGCCGCTCGCCCGGCTCGCAGACCTTGACGCCGATATCGACGATACCGGGCGCGAGACACTGCCCGCCGCAATCCACCACCACCTCGGCCTGCGGCCTGTCCTCCCCCACCCCGCGCGCGGCAATCACGCCCTTGCCGGTCAAGAGCCAGCCGGGTCCATCCGTCCCCGTCTCGGGGTCGATCAGGCGGGCATTGATGAAAAGGGTTGTGGTCATTCGGTCCTGTCCTTGCCTTGTGCGCCGCTCATCCCGCCACCCATACCATCACCACCGTGAGCGCCACGATCACGGCAAGCGCCGCCATCGCGATCTTGCCGGACATGCGCGGGTCTTTCGGCTCCTGCATGGCTCAGCCCTCCCGCAGACCGGCGGCGGCACGAAGGCGTGCCTCGGTGCCCGCGCGGTCGGCCTGATACTTGATGAGGTGCTTGTCGCCCGAGCGGCTCACCACCTGCACCGCGCTTCCCAATCCCCGCACCGTCCTGATCTCCGAGAGCGGCACTTCGCGTGTCAGCGGTCCGAGCAGGCGGCGGTCGGTCATGTCCCAGCGCGCGCGCAACTCGTCCGAGGCCACATAAACCCCCCTGACCGCCACCGCCGCAAGCCCGCCCACGGCCCCGGTCCAGACATGGGGGTTGCCCAGCATCCAGAGCGCCGCCATCCCGAGCGCCATCGCCACCACCGCCAGCCAGGCGTGATCGCGCAGATAGGTCGCGCGGTCGGGGTGGAACGAGACCAGCACGCGCTCGCCCTCCTCAAGCGCGGTGGTGGGCGTCATCGAATGGATCGGGCCTTCGGTCATCGCGCCCCCGCCAGCCAGGCCACGATCCCGGCCAGCACGGCCAGCCCCGCGAAAAACCCGATTACCGCAAGCCGCGCGGGGCCTTTGCCGTCGCGCGCCTTTGCAGGGGGGGAAACGCTACCCGCCGCCCCGCCTGCGGGCAGCGGATCAAAGCGCACCGGGACGACATCCTCCTCGAACCGGGCCACGAGGCGCAACCCGCGCCCCACGCGCAACGCCATCGCCGCCCCGCCAAAGGCGCGCGACGGCAGGATAAGCACGCGGCCCGCCAGCCCGTCGATCTGCCCGCGCATCGGGTCCAGATCGGCCCGCGCGATCCCGTGCCCCTCGGCGAGGTAGTCAGAGAGCGGCATAGTGCCAAGATCGCCAAGGTCGAACAGCTCGATCTCATCTTCGCACAAGTCCCCCCCCGCCCCGAGCGCGGCAATCACCTCGGCATCGCTGAGCGGCGCAGCCCCGTCGATGACCGCAAAGACGCGCACCACATGCGCCTCATGCGCGGGAATATCCAGAACCGTGCTCATGCCGCGCGACGCGCTCGCAGACCCTCGGCCAGCAATTCCATCGCCGCCATGCGCACGGCCACGCCCATCTCCACCTGGTCGCGGATCACCGAGCGGTTGATGTCATCGGCGATCTCGCCGTCGATCTCGACGCCCCGGTTCATCGGGCCGGGATGCATCACGATGGCATCCTCCCCGGCATAGGCCAGCTTTTCGGCATCAAGGCCGTAGCGGTGGTAATATTCGCGCTCGCTGGGGATGAAACCGCCATCCATCCGCTCGCGCTGCAAGCGCAGCATCATCACCACGTCCACGCCCTCCAGCCCCGCCTTCATGTCGTCAAACACCTCGACGCCGAATTCGGCAATGCCTGCGGGCATCAGCGTCGGGGGGCCGACAAGGCGCACGCGGTTTTCCATCTTGCCCAGCAGGAGGATGTTCGAGCGCGCCACGCGGGAATGCGCGATATCGCCGCAAATCGCGATGTTGAGCCGGTGCAGCCGCCCCTTGGCGCGCCGGATCGTGAGCGCATCCAGGAGCGCCTGCGTGGGATGCTCGTGCCGCCCGTCCCCGGCGTTGAGCACCGCACACCGCACCTTCTGCGCCAAGAGGTCGACCGCGCCGGAATGCGGGTGGCGCACCACCAGCAGATCGGGATGCATGGCGTTGAGCGTCAGCGCCGTGTCGATCAGAGTCTCGCCCTTCTTGAGGGAACTCGCCTGCATCGCCATGTTCATCACATCCGCGCCAAGCCGCTTGCCGGCAAGCTCGAAACTCGCCTGCGTGCGGGTCGAGGCCTCGAAGAACATGTTGACCTGCGTCAGCCCGGCGAGCACGTCGCGATGCTTGGCCGCGCTACGGTTGAACGCAACATATTCGTCGGCCAGATCGAGAATGGCGGTGATATCGCCGGGCGCGAGCGGCTCGATCCCCAGAAGATGCGCGTGCGGAAATGACATGCCGCCTCCGATGCCGTTTCCATCGCTTATAGAAAGCCCGCCCCGCCGGGGCAAGCCACCGCTCCCGGCCTCATCTTGCCACAAATATCCGGCCCCGCGCGCGGCCATGCGGGGCGGCCTTCCCCCTTTCACCCGCCCGCCGCAACGGATAGCGTCACCGGCATGGAATCAACCCTCACCCCCGAGGCGGCGCTGGCAAGCCTCGCCTGGCAGATCGAGCTTGGCGCGACCGAGGCGATCGGGGATGCGCCAGTGGATCGCTACGCCCTGCCCGACCGGCAAGCCACCACCCCGAAACAGGCCACGCCGGCGCCTGCCGCAGCGGCAGAGCCACGGACACCCGAAACCACCGGGGACGATCCCGTGACCGCCGCCACCACGGCGTCGGCCGGTGCCACCACGCTCGACGCGCTGCGCGCAGCCCTTGGCACCTATCCGCATTGCGCGCTGCGGCACGGCGCGCGCAACCTCGTCTTTGCCGACGGTCTGCCCGGCGCGCGGGTAATGGTCATCGGCGAGGCACCGGGGCGCGAGGAGGATATCGAGGGCCGCCCCTTCGTGGGCCGCGCCGGGCAGTTGCTCGACCGGATGTTCGCGGCCATCGGCCTCGGGCGCGGCGCGACAACCCCGCAAGACGCGCTCTATATCGCCAATGTCCTGCCGTGGCGCCCGCCGCAGAACCGCGACCCCAATGCCGACGAGATCGCCATGATGCGGCCCTTCATGGCGCGGCATGTGGCGCTCGCAAACCCCGATATCGTGGTCCTCATGGGCAATATAAGCTGCGAGGCCGGGCTGGGGCGGCGCGGCATCACGCGGCTGCGCGGGCACTGGGCCGAGGCTTATGGCAAACCCGCGCTGCCGATGTTCCACCCCGCCTACCTCTTGCGCAACCCGGCGGCCAAGCGCGAGGCCTGGGCCGATCTGCTGGCGCTCAAGGCGCGGCTGACGGGGGGGGCATGATCGTCGATCCGCTCACCCTGCTGGCCTTCGTGCCCGCCGCGCTGGCGCTCAACCTCACGCCGGGGGCGGATATGATGTTCTGCCTCGGGCTTGGCCTGCGCGCCGGTCCGCGCCCGGCCATCGCCGCAAGCGCGGGCATCGGGCTGGGCGGCATGGTGCATGTCACGCTTGCCGGGCTGGGGCTGGCGGCGCTGATCGCCGCGCATCCGCTGGCGCTCGACGCGATCCGCTGGATCGGCGTGGGCTATCTTTTGTGGCTCGCGGTGCAGGCGCTGCGACAAGGACCGCTGCGCCCCGACGCCCCCGCGCTCGGGCCTGCGCGGGCGTTTCTACAGGGCGTGACGGTCAATCTCACCAACCCCAAGGTGATCCTCTTCGTGCTGGCCTTCGTGCCGCAATTCACCGATCCCGCCCGCGCGATCCTCCCGCAATTCCTGATTTATGGCGCGGTGCTGGCGCTGGGCGGCTTTGTCATCAACGGCGCTGTCGGGGTGTTTGCCGGGGGGCTGGGCCGCAGGCTCGCCACCTCGCCGCGGCTGGCGCGGGGGCTGGGGCTCGTCTCGGCCACGATATTCACCGCGCTCGCCGCGCGCCTTGCCCTCATGCAAAGGAGCTGACCCATGCCCCGCCTCGACGAAACCAAGGAATTCATCCCCGTGCGCATCGCGCTACTCACGGTGTCGGACACGCGCGACCTGACGCAGGACCGTTCCGGCGATGTGCTGGCCGGGCGGATCGAGGCGGCGGGCCATATCCTTGCCGATCGCATGATCGTGCGCGACGAGCGCGACCAGATCGCGGCGCATCTGCGCGAATGGGTAGCCCGCCCCGAGATCGACGTGGTGATTTCCACTGGCGGCACCGGTCTCACCGGCCGCGATGTCACCGTCGAGGCCCATCGCGATGTCTATGAGAAGGAGATCGACGCCTTCGGCACGGTCTTTACCACCGTCTCGATGCAGAAGATCGGCACCTCGGCGGTACAGAGCCGCGCCACCGGCGGCGTGGCGGGCGGCACCTATCTCTTTGCCCTGCCCGGCAGCCCCGGTGCGTGCAAGGATGCATGGGATGAAATCCTCTGCCACCAGTTCGATTACCGCCACCTGCCCTGCAATTTCGTGGAAATCATGCCCCGGCTTGACGAACACCAGCGCCGGAAATGAGCGCGGCGCGCGTGTAACCGGCGTCTTGGCTTGGCTTTTGCCGAGCAACGCTTAGATTTACCGAGGTCCGCAAACCTGCCGGACCGGTTGCACGAAAGGCGCGCGTCATGCGGTTTCTCCGCCAGGGTCTTATGGGGCTGTTGCTGCTGTCGCTGACGGCGGGCCTTCTGGGCTATGCCGGGCAGGTGCTGCGCCTCGCCGTCGAAGAGCGGATGACCCGCGAGGCCATGACGCCAGAGCGGCGCGAGCGCGTCTTCGCGGTGCGCACCGTCACGCCGGAGTCTGCCACCATCGCGCCAGAGCTCACCGCCTTTGGCCGGATCGAGAGCCGCCGGGGCCTCGATATCCGCGCGCAGGTGGCGGGCGAAATCATCGAGCTTGCCCCCGGCTTCAAGGAGGGCGGCACGGTCGAGGCGGGGCAATTCCTCGCGCGGATCGACCCGGCAGAGGCCGAGGATGCCCGGACCCGCGCCCGCATCGACCTTGCCGATGCCCGCGCCGAGGCGCGCGAGGCCGACCGCGCGCTGGCGCTTGCCCGTGATGAATTGGCCGCGCGCAAGGATCAGACGGCGCTTCAGAAACGCGCACTGGCGCGGCAGCGCGATCTTGAATCGCGCGGTGTCGGCACGCTCACCGCCGTGGAGGCCGCCGAATACAATGTCATGCAGGCGCAGCAGGCGGTGCTGGCGGGGCGTCAGGCGCTGGCCAATACCGAGGCGCGGGTGGATCAGGCGGCAACGGCGGTCTCGCGCGCCGAACTGGCGCTGGCAGAGGCCGAGCGGCGGCTGGCCGAGACGCGGATCACGGCGCGGTTCTCGGGGCGGCTGAGCGGTGTTACGGCAGTTGAAGGCGGGATCGTGGCGGTGGGCGAGATGCTGGCCCGGCTGGTGGACGGGCGCGCGCTCGAAGTGGCGTTCCGCGTCTCAACCGAACAATACGCGCGGCTGCTGGATGAGAACGGGGCGCTGCGCCCCCTGCCGGTTACCGCCACGCTGGAAAGCGGCGGCACCGATATCCGTGTGGGCGGGCAGATCGCGCGCGAGGCCGCGGCGCTGGCCGAGGGCGAAAGCGGGCGCATGATCTTTGCCGCGCTCGAGCGCGCCACCGCGATGAAACCCGGCGATTTCGTGCGCGTCACGGTAACCGAGCCGCCGCTTGCCGGGGTGGCACGGCTGCCCGCCTCGGCGCTGGGCGGCGATGGCACGGTGCTGGCGCTGGATGACGCCGACCGGCTCGAGGTGCTGCCGGTCACGCTCTTGCGGCGGCAGGGCAATGATGTGCTGGTCGCGGCCCCCGGCGTGGCCGGCCGCGAGATCGTGGCCGAGCGCAGCCCGGCGCTTGGCCCCGGCCTCAAGGTGCGGCGCATCGGCGTGGGCGCGGCGAGCGACGAGGGCACCGCCGGGACCGTCTCGCTCAGCGCGGACCGGCGCGCGCGGCTGCGCGCGCGGGTCGAGGCCGACCGCTCGCTGCCCGAGGACGAGCGCCGCCGCCTGCTCGCCGATCTTGCCCGCCCGCGCGTGCCCGCGCGCACCGTCGCGCGGATCGAAGCGCGCGCCGGGGGCTGAGGCACATGGCCGCGATCATCTCCTGGTTTACCCGCCACCGCACCGCCGCCAACCTGCTGTTGATCGTGCTGGTGGCGGCGGGGCTGCTCGCCGCGCCCAACATGCGCGCGCAGTTCTTTCCCGACGTGGTGGTGGATAATGTCACCGTCTCGGTCACCTGGGAAAGCGCCAGCGCCGAGGATGTGGACGCGGGCATCGTGCAACTGATCGAGCCTGCCCTGCTCGCGGTCGAGGGCGTGAGCGAGGCCCGCGCCACAAGCCGCGAGGGCAGCGCCACGATGGTGCTTGATTTCGAGCCGGGCTGGGACATGGGGCGCGCGGCGGACGAGGTCACGGCCGCGCTCGGGCAGATCACCGACCTGCCCGAGGACGCCGAAGAGCCGGTGGTGCGGAGCGGTGCCTGGCGCGACCGGGTGACCGATGTGGTCATCACCGGGCCGGTGGGCCTCGCGCAACTGGCCCGGATCGCGGATGATTTCGTGGCGCGGCTGTTTGCCGCCGGGGTCACGCGGGCGACCGTCTCGGGGGTGGCCACGCCGGAAACGGTGGTCGAGGTGTCTGCCCGCGCGCTCATCGCCCATGATGTGAGCATGGCCGATATTTCCACCGCCATCGCCGCGCGCGTGGATGCCGACCCGGCAGGCGACGTGACCGGTGCCCGCGCCCGGCTGCGTACCGGCACCGAGCGGCGCAGCCCCGCCGAGATCGCCACCATCCCACTGCGCCTGCGCCCCGATGGCTCGGCGCTGGAAATCCGCGATCTTGCCGAGGTGCGCGCGAATGGTGCCGACCGTGGCGCGGCCTATTACGTGGGCACCTCCCCCGCCGTCACCGTGCTGGTGGACCGCCCCGCCGAGGGCGACGCACTCGACGTGCAGGCACGGGTAGAGCGCATCGCGGGCGAGATGCTGCTGACCCTGCCCGAGGGGGTAGAGATCGACCTCGTGCGCACCCGCTCCGAGGCGATTTCAGGACGGTTGAAAATGCTGCTCGACAACGCCGCCACCGGGCTTGCGCTGGTGGTGGGGCTGCTGTTCCTGTTTCTCAACGCGCGCACCGCGTTCTGGGTAGCGGCGGGGATCCCGGTCGCGATGCTGGCGGCGCTGGCGCTCATGTATGCCGCCGGGCTCACGCTCAACATGATCTCGCTTTTCGCACTCATCATCACGCTGGGGATCGTGGTCGATGATGCCATCGTGGTGGGCGAACATGCCGATGCACGCCACCGCCGCTATGGCGAGCCGCCCCATGTGGCCGCCGAACGCGCCGCCGGGCGCATGGCGCTGCCGGTATTCTCGGCCACACTGACAACGCTCATCGCGTTTTTCGGGCTGGCGCTGATCGGCGGACGGTTCGGCAACCTCATCTACGATATCCCCTTCACCGTCATCGCCGTGCTGCTGGCAAGCCTTGTCGAGTGCTTTCTCATCCTGCCCAACCACATGGCGCACGCGCTGGCCAACGCCGCGCGCGAGCGCTGGTATGATATCCCGAGCCGGGTGGTGAACCGTGGCTTTACCGCGCTGCGCGACCGCGCCTTTCGCCCGCTGATCGGGCTGGTGATCCGGGCGCGCTACGCGGTGTTGGCGGGCGCGGTGCTGCTTTTGGCGACGCAGGTGGCAAGCGTGATGCGCGGCGACGTGACATGGCGGTTTTTCAACGCACCCGAGCAAGGCACCGTCACCGGCAATTTCGCCATGGCACCGGGGGCCACGCGCGCCGATACGCTGGCGCAAATGCACGCGGTCCAAGAGGCGGTGGCGGCCCTCGGGCAGGACTATGCCGCGCGCCACGGGCAAAATCCGGTGCGCCATGTGCTGGCGCAGGTGGGCGGCCATGCCGGGCGCGGGCTGGCCGGATCAGAGACCCGCGAGGCGGATTTGCAGGGCGGCATTTCCATCGAGTTGATCGACGCCGACCTGCGCCCCTATTCAAGCTTTGCCTTCCTCGCCGACCTGCAAGAGCGCGCGCCGCGCCTGCCCATGACCGAGGTGCTGAGCTTTCGCGGGGCGCGGTCGGGGCCGGGGGGCGATGCCATCGACATCGCCCTTTACGGGGCCGATGCGCAGACCCTCAAATCCGCCGCCGAGGCGCTCAAGACCCGGCTGGCGCGCTTCCCGGAGGTGTCGGCGCTGGAGGATACGCTCGCCTGGGACAAGGCCGAACTGGTGCTGGAGCTGACCGCTCACGGGCAGGCGCTCGGCTTTGATATCGACGCGCTGGGGCAGACCCTGCGCAACCGCGTGAACGGCATCGAGGCCGCGACATGGCCCGAGGGGCCGCGCACGGCGGCGGTGCGGGTGGAATTGCCCGAGGCGGATCTGTCGGCGGATTTCCTCGACACGATGATGGTGCGCAGCGACAGCGGCCATTACGTGCCCTTGGCCGATATCGTCACCGTCACCACGCGCACCGGCTTTGCCACCGTGCGGCGCGAGAACGGGCTGCGCCATGTCAACGTCACCGGCGATATCGCCGAGGACGACCCCGCCCGCGCCGCCGAGATCGCGCGCGCGCTCGACGAAGATATCTTGCCGCAACTTGCCGGGCTTTATCAGATCGACTACCGCATAGGCGGGCTGGGCGAGCAGGAAAGCGATTTCCTGGCCGATGCGCGGCTGGGTCTGATGCTCACGCTGCTGGGCATTTATCTTGTTCTGGCGCTTGTCTTTGCAAGCTGGGCGCGCCCGCTGGCGGTGATGGCGGTGATCCCGTTCGGCCTTGTCGGCGCGATCTGGGGGCACGCCTATTGGGATGTGCCGCTGTCGATGTTCTCGGTGGTGGGGCTTTTGGGCATGACCGGCATCATCATCAACGATTCCATCGTGCTGGTGACGGCCATCGACGGCCACGCAGAACGGCGCGGCCTGATCCCCGCCATCACCCTGGGCACGGCAGACCGGCTGCGCGCGGTGGTGCTCACCACGCTCACCACGGTGCTGGGCCTCGCGCCGCTCCTGATAGAGCGCTCGACACAGGCGCAATTCCTCAAGCCCACGGTCATCACGCTGGTCTACGGGCTGGGCTTCGGGATGCTGCTGGTGCTGATCCTTGTGCCTGCGCTTCTGGCCATCGGGCACGACCTTGGCCGCCCCTTCACCGCGCTGCGACGCGGCTGGCGGGCACCGCGCGGCTGGGTGGCGGCGCTGATGCGCGGCACCGGCGCGGCGCTGCTAGTATGGCTCATCGCCACAGTGGGCTGGGTGCTGGCCACCGGCGCGCTGCCCGCGCCGCTCTCCGGCCTCGTGCCGCTGTCGCCGATGGGCGCGGCGCTGGTGCTTCAGGCCGCAGGCAGCGCGGCGCTGGTGGCGGCGGTCTGGCTTGGCGCGATGGTCACGGCACGCGCGCGCCGCCAAAGCGGCTTGCGCCGCCCCTGATCCGGCGCTACGCGTGAGCCATGCGGATCGTGCGCGACCATAGCTTTGCCACCGAGGCCGACCGGGGTGCCTCGGCCGCCATCGGCAATTTCGACGGCGTCCACCTTGGCCATCGCCACGTCATCGAGATCGCGCGCCGCGCGGGCGAGGCGATCGGCGCGCCGCTGGGCGTGCTGACATTCGAGCCGCATCCACGCGCCTATTTCGCCCCCGAGGCCCCGCCCTTTCGCCTGATGGGGGCCGAGGCGCGCAGGCATCGCCTCGAAAAGATCGGTGTCGAGCGGCTTTACGAGCTTCCCTTCAACGCGGCGCTTGCCAGCCTCAGCCCCGAGGCCTTTGCCCGCGATATCCTCGCCTCCGGGCTGGGGCTGCGCCACGTCGTGGTGGGCGCGGATTTCTGCTTTGGCAAGGAGCGGGCGGGCAATGCCGCGATGCTCCGCGATTTCGGGGCCGGGATGGGATTCGGCGTGACCATCGCCGAATTGATCGAGGGCGCGGGCGGGCAGGTCTCCTCCACCGCGATCCGCGCTGCACTGACCGAGGGCCGCCCCCGCGACGCCGCCGCCATGCTGGGCCACTGGCACCGCATCGACGGCCCGGTGGTGGGCGGCGAACAGCGCGGCCGCACGCTGGGCTTTCCCACCGCCAACATGTCCATCGACGGGCTGCACCCACCACGGTTCGGGGTTTACGCGGTGCTCGTCGATGTGCTCGACGGGCCGCACAAGGGGCAGTATCACGGTGCGGCCTCGCTGGGCGTGCGCCCGCAATATCAGGGTGAAGAGCCCAATCTCGAAACCTTCCTGTTCGATTTCTCCGGCGATCTTTACGGCGCACATCTGTCGGTGGGGCTGGTGGAGTATCTGCGCGCTGAGGCGACCTTCGACAGCCTTGAGGCCTTCATCGCGCAGATGGAGGCCGATTGCGCCCGCGCGCGGCAAATACTGGCGGCGACATGACCGATACCACCGATCCCAAAGACCCCATCGACCGCACCGGCCTGCGCCCGCGCTATTGGGAAAGCGTGCCGCTCGACCGCATGAGTGTGCGCGAATGGGAGGCGCTTTGTGACGGTTGCGGCAAATGCTGCCTCAACAAGCTTGAGGATGACGAGACCGGCGAGGTGGCGCTCACCCGCGTCGCCTGCCGCCTCTTTGACGATACCACCTGCCGCTGCGGGCAATACGCCATCCGCCATCAATTCGTGCCGGAATGCATCTCGCTCAAGCCTCACACGATCGAGCGCCACGCCTATTGGCTCCCCTCGACCTGTGCGTATAAGCTCCTGCACGAGGGCAAGCCGCTCTATCCGTGGCACCCGCTGATCTCTGGCACGCCCCAGAGCGTGCACGCGGCGGGGGTCTCGGTGCAGCACCGCACGGTGCCGGAATTCGAGGTGCCCGAGGACGATTGGGAAGACCACATCATAGAGGAGCCCGGCGCATGAATTTCGCCTCAGACAATGCCGGCCCCGCGCTGCCACAGGTGATGGAAGCGATGATCGCCGCCAATACCGGCTTTGCTCCCTCCTACGGGGCCGAGGCGCTGATGGACGAGGTGCGCGACCAGCTGCGCACGCTGTTCGAGGCCCCGCAGGCCAGCATCTACCTCGTCGCCACCGGCACGGCGGCCAACGCGCTGGCACTCGCCACCCTGTCGGAGCCGTGGCAGACGGTGTTCTGCACGCCGCTTGCGCATATCCACACCGATGAATGCAACGCGCCCGAATTCTTTACCGGCGGGGCCAAGCTGAGCCTTGTCGGCGAAGGCGACAAGATGACCGCCGAAGACCTGACGCGCGCCATCGCCGCCTGGCCCGCAGGCGACGTGCACAACCCGCAGCACGGGCCACTGGCGCTCACCCAGGCCACCGAACGCGGTCGCGTCTATAGCTGCGCCGAGATCGCCGCGCTCTGCGACGTGGCCCGCGCGCATCGCCTGCCCACCTATATGGACGGCGCGCGCTTCGCCAATGCGGCGGCGGCGCTGGGCTGCACCCCCGCCGAGATGACGTGGAAAGCGGGCGTCGACGCGGTGAGTTTTGGCGGCACCAAGAACGGCTGTCTGGGCGTCGAGGCGGTGATCTTCTTCTCGCCCGAGAATGCCTGGGAATTCGAGCTCCGGCGCAAGCGCTCGGCGCATCTGTTTTCCAAGCACCGGTATCTGTCGGCGCAAATACTGGGCTATCTCTCGGAGGAGACCTGGCGCGAGGCGGCGCAGACCGCCAATACCCGCGCGGCGCGGCTGGCCCACGGGCTGCGCGACGTGCCGGGGGCAGAGTTGGTGCATCCCCGCGAGGTCAACATGATCTTTGCCCGCCTGCCGCGCGCCACCCATCAGCGGCTCCGGGCTGCGGGCGCGGCCTATGCGCTCTACGAGGGGCCGCTCGAGACCGGCCCGGAGGACGAGCCGCTGATGGCGCGATTCGTCTGCGACTGGTCGGTGGGCGAGGACGAGATCGACCGGTTTCTCGACCTGGCTACGGGCTAGGGCAGTTTGCTAAAAGGCGAGGCCCGCTTCTGAGCGGCTCGAACACGTGGAATCAGTGGATTAGAACGGGTCGCCAAGCCCGAGCAACAGACGGCGGCGGCTGGCCACGATTTCGCGGCGGCGGCGCAAATGGTGCACCTGAAAGCTTTCGGCGACATATTCGATATGCCGCGCGGCGGCCTCGGCGGCGGTGTCTGGCTGGGCGTCAAGAATCGCCTCGGCGATGGCGCGATGCTGATCGAGCAGCGCCTGCCCGGTGCCGTCGATGGCGCGCAGGTAATCGCGGTTGTAGAATACATGGCTGCGCATCAGCGCATAGATCGAGCGCATGGTGTGGACCATCAGCGAATTATGCGAGGCATCCACAACCGTCTGATGAAAGCGCACATCCGCCTCCATCGAGGCGGTGCGGTCATCGGCATCGTGGGTGCGCTCAAGTTCGGCCACGGTTTCGCGCAGGGTCTGGCAATCCTCGTCGGTGGCGCGTTCGGCGGCGAGGGCGGCGGCAAAGCATTCCTGTTCGCGGCGAAATTCGAGGTAATCGCGGAACGCGGCCTCGTGTTTGGAATAGAGACGGGTCAGCGCCGGGCTCATGGCCGCGCCGATCAGATCGGCGATGAATGTGCCCTCTCCGTGGCGCACGGTAACAAGGCCGGCCTGCTCCAACTGCTTGATCGCCTCGCGCAGCTTGGGGCGTGAAACCCCCATCGACAGGGCAAGCTCGCGCTCGGGCGGCAGGCGCGTGCCCTCGCGCAGCACGCCGCTGACGATCATTTCCTCGATCTGGTCCGCGATGGTCTGAGCAAGCCCCTCATGGTCGACACGCTCAAACGGGCTGATCGAATCGCTGGGCATCGAAATCCTGTCCTTAGCGGGGCATGGCCCCGGTTGGCGGCTGTGGTTGAGTGTCGCAGTCGGCGCACTGGTGGTAAAGTAAGTTATCCTTTGCGGCCTGCCAAGCCGTGAAATGACCGGCGTTGTGGGGATGCGTTGATCGAGGAGGCGATCCCTGGTGCCGGACTGGGATCGACGGGCACAATCATGTTTATCCTGTCCGTCGTGTTCCTGTTGGGCTTCGTGCTGTTGCAATTGACCGGCTTGCCACTTGTGTTCCTGTAGCCTGCGCTGGCAACATGGTTGCCATCGGTGGCCTATTGAGCGGGGCTGATACCATGACCAATGACCAACTGATCGCGGAGTTGCGCCGCATCGTCGGGCGGCGGCATTGCCTGACCGGCGAGCGGCGGACCGAGCGGTTCCGCAAGGGCTATCGGTCGGGGGAGGGGGATGCGCTCTGCGTGGTGCAGCCCGGATCGCTCTTGGAGCAATGGCAGGTGTTGCAGGCCTGCGTGGCCGCCGACAAGATCGTGATCCTGCAGGCCGCCAATACCGGCCTGACCGAAGGATCGACGCCCAAGGGCAAATATGACCGCGACGTGGTGCTGATCAACACGCGGCGGATGGACCGGCTACACACGATCAAGGGTGGCGCACAGGCGCTGGCCCTGCCCGGTGCGACGCTGTTTGCGCTGGAAAAGCTGCTGAAACCCATGGGGCGACAGCCGCATTCGGTGATCGGCTCGTCCTGCATCGGGGCCTCGGTCATGGGCGGCGTGTGCAACAATTCCGGTGGCTCGCTGATCGAGCGGGGACCGTCCTATACCGAATTGTCGCTTTACGCGCGGATTGATGCGGGCGGGCGGCTGGAGCTGGTCAATCACCTTGGCATCCGTTTGGGCGACACGCCCGAGGATATCCTGACGCGGCTGGAGGCGGGTGATTTCACCGCCGCCGATTTCGAGCCGACCAACAAGAAAGCATCCGATACCGATTACATCACCCGCGTGCGCGATGTAGAGGCCGACACGCCCGCGCGGTTCAACGCCGACAAGCGGCGGCTTTATGAGGCGGCGGGATGTGCGGGTAAGCTGGCGGTGTTTGCGGTGCGGCTCGATACCTACCCCATCCCCGAGAGCGAGGCGACCTTCTATATCGGCACCAACGATCCCGGTGAATTGACCGCGCTGCGCCGCCATATCCTGCGCGAATTCGATCATGTGCCGGTCTCGGGCGAATACATGCAGCGGGCGTGTTTCGACATCTCGGACCGCTATGGCAAGGATACGGTGCGGATGATCGGCTGGCTTGGCACCGACAAGCTACCGATGTTTTTCGCGCTAAAGGGCGCGTTTGACGCGCGGTTCAACAAGTTCCGGCTGACGCGGGGCCTGACCGACAGGGTGATGCAGCTTTTTGCGCGGCTGACGCCCGATCACCTGCCGCGCCGCCTGCGCGAGTGGCGCGACCGGTATGAGCATCACCTTATTCTGAAAATGCGCGATGGCGGGATCGACGAGGCGCGCCGCTTTCTGGCGGAGTTTTTCCGCGCGCGCGACGGGGATTTCTTTGAATGCACCCCGCGCGAGGCGAAACTGGCCGGGCTCAACCGCTTTGCCGCGGCCGGGGCGGCGATCCGCTATCAGAATATCCACCGCGGCGAGGTGGAGGATATCCTTGCCCTCGATATCGCGCTCCGGCGCAATGACGAGGATTGGCTGGAACGCCTGCCGCCCGAGATCGACGCGCAGATCCTCCACAAGCTCTATTACGGGCATTTCTTCTGCCATGTCCTGCATCAGGATTACATCGTGAAGAAGGGGGCGGATGTGGCCGCGCTCAAGGCGCAGATGCTGGCGCTGCTGGATGCGCGCGGCGCGCAATACCCGGCGGAGCACAATGTGGGCCATCTTTATGCGGCCAAGCCCGATCTGGCGGCGCATTACCGGGCGTGTGACCCGACCAACAGCCTCAATCCCGGCATCGGCAAGATGTCGCGCTGCAAGCATTACGGCGAGGGCGCAGAGGCGCATAAAAATATGGTTGAACATTGAACTATATTTTTCAGCTATGCATAAAGCGCCACCCCGATATGTATTGGACGGCCTAACTCGACGGGCGCAGGGCCGTTATTACCCCACGTCACCAGAATAATGGTTTAACGTTGAACAAACTGGCGCATCAGCGCCGCATTGGAGGAGAAGGGGGAGAGATGACACATATCCCGGACATGGACCCGGTCGAATCACGCGAATGGCAGGACGCCATCGAGGACGTGATCGAACGTGACGGCGCGAACCGCGCGCATTACCTGCTGGATAAGGCGGTGCAATCCGCGCGCGCGGCGGGGGCGAACCTGCCGTTTTCGGCGACCACCCCCTATCAAAACACCATCCCCGCCGACGATCAGGCCGATTTTCCCGGCGATCTGGAGATGGAATGGCGCATCCGCACCATCAACCGCTGGAACGCCATGGCCACGGTGGTGCGCCGCAACAAGGAGTCCAGCGAATATGGCGGGCATATCGCCTCTTTCGCGTCCTCGGCGGTGATGTATGACATCGGGCTGAACCATTTCTGGCGCTCGAAATCGGCCATTCACGGCGGCGATCTGGTGTTCTTTCAGGGTCACGTGATCCCCGGCATCTATGCGCGGTCGTTCATGGAGGGGCGCATCAGCGAGGCGCAGCTTGAGAATTTCCGCTCAGAGGTGAATGGCGGGGGCCTTTCGTCCTATCCGCACCCGTGGCTGATGCCGGATTACTGGCAGTTCCCGACCGTCTCGATGGGATTGGGGCCGTTGATGGCGATCTATCAAGCGCGGTTCATGAAATACATGCACAACCGGGGCCATATCGACATGGCCGACCGCAAGGTGTGGTGTTTCCTGGGCGATGGCGAGATGGATGAGCCCGAAAGCCGGGGTGCGATTGATCTGGCCGCGCGCGAGGGGCTCGATAACCTGATTTTCGTCATCAACTGCAACCTGCAACGGCTTGACGGGCCGGTGCGCGGCAATGGCAAGATCGTGCAGGAGTTGGAGGGCGATTTTCGCGGTGCCGGCTGGGAGGTCATCAAGCTCTTGTGGGGCAAGGGCTGGGATGAGCTTCTGGAACGCGACACATCGGGCCGCCTGCGCCAGTTGATGGACGAGACGGTGGATGGCGATTACCAGACCTTCAAGTCGAAGGATGGCGCCTATATCCGCAAGCATTTCTTTGGCAAATACCCCGAGACCGCCGCGCTGGTCGAGGACTGGACCGACGATCAGATCTGGGCGCTGCGCCGGGGCGGGCATGATCCGCAGAAGGTCTATACCGCGTTCAAGCGCGCGACGGATACCAAGGGGCAACCCACCTGCCTGCTGATCAAGACGGTCAAGGGCTACGGCATGGGCAGTGCCGGTGAGGGGCAGAACACCACCCACCAGCAAAAGAAACTGGCCGAGGATCAGCTGCGCGCCTTCCGCGACCGCTTTCAGATCCCCATCAGCGACGAGGACCTGCCGAAAGCACCCTTTGTCACGCTCAACAACGCGCAAAAGGCCTATCTGGCGGATCGGCGCAAGGCATTGGGCGGCGATTTCCCCAAGCGCACGACCGACGCGCCCAAGCTGACCATCCCGCCGCTTGACGCCTTCAAGGCGCAGTTGCAGGGCACCGGCGCGCGCGAGATTTCCACCACGATGGGGTTTGTGCGCATCCTGACCACGCTTTTGCGCGACAAGAACATCGGCAAACACGTGGTGCCCATCGTGCCGGATGAGAGCCGCACGTTTGGGATGGAGGGCCTCTTCCGCTCGGTCGGCATCTACAACCCGCAAGGGCAGACATACACGCCCGAAGACCGCGATCAGATGTCCTATTACAAGGAATCCGAAAGCGGGCAGGTGCTGCAAGAGGGGATCAACGAGGCCGGTGCCATGGCCGACTGGATCGCCGCAGCGACGGCCTATTCCAATCACGGCGTGGCGATGATCCCGTTCTTCATCTACTATTCGATGTTCGGGTTCCAGCGCATCGGCGATCTGGCCTGGGCGGCGGGCGACAGCCGCGCGCGCGGCTTCATGCTGGGCGGCACGGCGGGGCGCACGACGCTGAATGGCGAGGGGCTGCAACACGAGGACGGGCACAGCCACATCCTTGCCTCGACCATCCCCAACTGCGTCAGCTACGATCCCACCTTCCAATACGAGGTGGCGGTGATCGTGCAGCACGGCCTCAAGCGGATGTATGAGCAGGGTGAGGACGTTTATTTCTACCTCACCCTGATGAACGAGAATTATGCCCATCCCGATATGCCCATGGGCGTGGAGGAGGACATCATTCGCGGGCTTTACCGGCTGCACAAGACCGCCAAGCCGGGCAAGAAACACGTCAACCTGCTGGGCTCGGGCACGATCCTGATGCAGGCGATCAAGGCCGCCGAAATGCTGCGAGAGGATTTCGGGGTCACCGCCGATATCTGGTCGGTGCCATCCTTCAACGAGTTGGGCCGCGATTGCGCCGATGTGGCGCGGTGGAACCGCCTCAACCCGCTGGAGGAACCGCGCGAGGCGTTTGTCACGACGCAGCTAAGCCAGGCGCAAGGCCCGTTCATCGCCGCCACGGATTACATGAAGGCCCATGCCGATCAGATCCGCGCAGGCGTGCCGGGGCGCTACACGGTGCTCGGGACCGACGGGTTTGGCCGCTCTGACAGCCGGGTGAACCTGCGCCGGTTCTTCGAGGTGGACGCCAACCATATCGCGGCGGCGGCGATGACCGACCTTTACCGAGAGGGGGCCGTGACCAAGGCGAACCTGCAAAAGGCGCTCACGCGCTACGAGATCGACGGCGCCAAGCCGAACCCGCGTCTGGTGTGACGTGAGCGAGAGGAGACAGAGACAATGACACAAGACGTGACAGTTCCCGACATCGGCGATTTCAGCGATGTTCCCGTGGTCAGCATTCTGGTGAGCGTCGGCGATACCGTCGCCGCCGAGGACCCGCTCATTGAATTGGAGAGCGACAAGGCAACGATGGAAGTGCCCTCGCCCGCCGCCGGTGTGGTCAAGGAGATCAAACTTGCCGAGGGCGACCGGGTGTCCGAGGGCGCGCTGATCCTGATCCTTGAGGGTGCCGGGGCAAGTGACGCGCCCAAGCCCGAGACCCCCACTGTGGCCCCTGCCCCTGCCCCCGCCGCAGCACCCGCCCCGGCGGTGACCGATGCGGGCTTTGGCAAGGCCCATGCCAGCCCCTCGGTGCGCGCCTTTGCCCGCCAGCTTGGGATTGATCTGGCGCAGGTCAACGGCTCGGGCCGCAAGGGCCGCATCCTGCGCGAGGACGTGACCAAACAGCTCAAAGCCACCGCTGCCCCCGTGGCCAGCGGCGCGCCTGCGGGCGGCATGGGCATTCCCCCCATCCCGGCGGTCGATTTCTCGAAATTCGGCCCTGTCGAAGATGTGGAAATGCCCCGCATCAAAAAGCTGAGCGGCCCCGCGCTGCACCGCTCCTGGCTCAACATCCCGCATGTCACGCATAATGACGAGGCCGACATCACCGATCTCGATGCCTATCGCAAGGAGATGGACACCCAAGCCAAGGAAGACGGCTATCGCGTCACGCTTCTGTCCTTTGTGATCAAGGCGAGCGTCTCGGCGCTCAAGACGCATTGGGAATTCAATTCCTCGATCCACCCCGATGGCGACAAGCTGATCAAGAAATCCTATTACAATATCGGCTTTGCCGCCGACACGCCCGGCGGCCTCATGGTGCCGGTGATCAAGGATGCCGATCGCAAGGGGCTGGTGGAGATATCCAAAGAGCTGATGACGCTCTCCAAGGCCGCCCGCGATGGTGAGTTGAAATCCAAGGACATGCAGGGCGCGACCTTCACCATCTCCTCGCTTGGTGGGATCGGGGGCACGTCGTTTACCCCCATCGTCAACGCGCCCGAGGTGGCGATCCTTGGTCTGACACGCTCCAAGATCGCGCCGGTCTGGAACGGCAGTGAATTCGCGCCGCGCCTGATGCAACCGCTCTCGCTCAGCTATGACCACCGCGCGGTGGACGGGGCCTTGGCGGCGCGCTTTTGCGTGACGCTCAAGGGCCTGCTCGGCGATATGCGCAAGTTGATGTGGTAAGGAGAGAGAACATGGACATCAAAGTTCCCGATATCGGTGATTTCTCCGACGTGCCGGTGGTCTCGATCCTCGTCAGCGTCGGCGATACCGTCGCCGCCGAAGATCCGCTGATCGAGCTGGAAAGCGACAAGGCGACGATGGAAGTGCCCTCGCCCGTCGCGGGCAAGATCACGGACATCAAGGTTGCCGAGGGCGACAAGGTTTCCGAGGGCACGCCGATCATGGTGATCGAGGCGGCAGGCGCGGCAGAAGAGGCCCCCAAGGCAGAGGCCCCCAAAGCCCCCGCCCCGCAAGCGGCCACCGGCACGGCCACGGGCAAGGGCGACAAACACGCCGAGGTGGTCGTTCTGGGCTCCGGCCCCGGCGGCTATTCGGCGGCGTTCCGGGCTGCCGATCTGGGCAAGAAAGTCATCCTGATCGAGCGCAACCCCACGCTTGGCGGTGTCTGCCTCAACGTCGGCTGCATCCCCTCCAAGGCGCTGTTGCATGCCGCCAAGGTCATCACCGAGGCCGAGGAGATGGCCAGCCACGGCATCAGCTTTGGCAAGCCGAAGGTTGACCTAGACGCGCTGCGCGGCTGGAAAGACAGCGTTGTCGGGCAGTTGACCGGCGGGCTTGACGGGCTGGCACGCGCGCGCAAGGTCGAGGTGGTGCGCGGCACGGGCAAATTCACCGGGTCGAACATGATTGAGGTTTCGGGCGAGGACACCACGACCGTGTCGTTCGATCACTGCATCATCGCCGCCGGGTCCGAGGTGGTGAAACTGCCCTTCATCCCGCATGACGACCCGCGCGTGATCGATTCCACCGGCGCGCTGGAACTGGCCGATATCCCCAAGCGGATGCTGGTTCTGGGCGGCGGCATCATCGGGCTGGAAATGGCCTGTGTCTATGACGCGCTTGGCGCGCAGATCACCGTGGTCGAGTTGATGGATCAGCTTATGCCGGGTGCCGACAAGGACATGGTCAAGCCATTCCACAAGCGGGTCGAGGGGCGCTATGAGGCGATCCGTCTCAAGACCAAGGTGACGGCGGTCGAGGCCCTCAAGACGGGCCTCAAGGTCACGTTCGAGGACGACAAGGGCGAGGTCACGACCGATACGTTCGACAAGATCCTTGTCGCCGTGGGGCGCAAGCCCAATGGCAAGCAGATCGCGGCCGAGGCGGCAGGCGTCGCGGTGGACGAGCGCGGCTTCATCGCCGTGGACGGCCAGCAACGCACCAATGTGCCCCATATCTTTGCCATCGGTGACGTGGTGGGCCAGCCGATGCTGGCACACAAGGCGGTGCACGAAGGCAAGGTCGCCGCCGAGGTCTGCGCCGGTGAAACCCGCCACTTCGACGCCCGCCTCATTCCGTCCGTCGCCTATACCGACCCCGAGGTGGCGTGGTGCGGCCTGACCGAGACCGAGGCCAAGGCCAAGGGGATCAAATATGAAAAGGGCGTGTTTCCCTGGGCGGCCTCGGGCCGGGCGCTGTCGAACGGGCGCTCCGAGGGGATAACCAAGCTCTTGTTCGATCCCGAGGATGACCGGGTGATCGGCGCGGCGATCACCGGCACCAATGCGGGCGATCTCATCTCCGAGGTGGCGCTGGCCATCGAGATGGGGGCGGATGCGGTGGACCTTGGCCACACCATCCACCCGCACCCGACCCTGTCGGAAACCGTGAACTTTGCCGCCGAAATGTTCGAGGGCACGATCACCGACCTGATGCCGCCGAAAAAAATGAGCCGGTGAACCGTCTTGACCAGCGGCAGCCCGTGACGCGTTAACCACGCTGTTCCGTGCTCGCGCGATTTTGTCACCGCCACGGCGGCGGGTTGGCGGCGGGTTGACGGTGTCATGGCTGATGCTTGTCGGTGGCCTCATGGTCTATGAAAGGGCCCGGTATCGCGATATGTCCAGACTGGCCGACCCAGACCCGGACCGCGTATAAACGCCGGGAAACGGAGCCACTGATCATGCTGCAAAACGTCTCTCTCAAAGCCCGAACCGGCGGACAGGTTCTCGTCGATCAGCTTTTGCTGCATGGGGCCGATACCGGCTACTGCGTGCCCGGCGAAAGCTATCTCGACGTGCTCGACGCGCTTTATGACGTGCAGGACAGGTTCACGCTGATAAATGCCCGCCACGAGGCCGGAGCGGCCAACATGGCCGAAGCCTATGGCAAGCTTACCGGCAAGCCGGGGGTCTGCATGGTCACGCGCGGGCCGGGGGCCTGTCACGCGGCCATTGGCGTGCATATCGCGCGGCAAGACAGCACGCCGATGATCTTGCTCGTGGGCCAGATCGCCCGCGACACCACCGACCGCGAGGCGTTCCAGGAAATCGACTATCGCGCCATGTTCGGCTCTGTCGCGAAATGGGCAACCCAGATCGATGACCCCCGCCGCGTGCCGGAATACATCGCCCGCGCCTTTCGCGTGGCAACCTCGGGCCGTCCCGGCCCCGTCGTCGTGGCCCTGCCCGAGGACATGCTGACCGAGGTGGTCACGGTGGCCGATGCGCGCCCCTATACCGCCACCCGTGCAGACCTCTCGACAGACGGCCTCGACGCGCTCAAGGCCGAGATCGCCCAGGCACAGCGACCGCTGCTGATGCTGGGCGGGTCCGGCTGGTCCGACAGGGCCGCGGCAGCCATCACCCGGTTTGCCGAGACCAACCGCATTCCCGTCACCTGCTCTTTCCGGCGGCAGGACATCGTCAATAACCTGTCCCCGGTCTTTGCCGGTGATTTCGGCACCTCCACCGCCCCCAGCCTCTACGAGCACCAGCACGAGGCCGATCTGCTGATCGTGATCGGCGCGCGGCTCGGAGAGATGACAACCAAGGCCTATACCACCATCCAATCCCCCAACCCGCAAATGCGGCTGGTGCATGTCTATCCCGATCCCGACGAGATCGGGCGGGTCTATGCGCCCGATCTGGGTATCGCGGCGGCCCCCGAATCGGTTGCCGCCGCGCTGGACGGCGTTGATCTCGGCCAATCGCAGGCCTGGGACGGCTGGTGCTCCCGCCTGCACGAGGACTACCTCGCCGACACCACGGCCCCCAACGGCGGCGACTGGGCGCTCGACATGGGCGTGGCGCTTTGCCAAATGCGCGACAGCCTTCCCGAGGATGTTGTCGTGACGCTTGACGCGGGCAACCATACCGGCTGGGCGCAGCGGTTCCTGCGCTTTGGCCGCCCCGGACGGATCATCGGCTCGACCTGTGGTGCGATGGGATATTCCGTGCCCGCCGCCGTCGCCGCCTCGATCGCCAACCCCGATCGCTTGGTGGTGTCCTTTGTCGGCGACGGCGGCGCAATATGGCGGGCGGCCCATTGTTTTGCTGTTCAACAACGGCATCTACGGCACGATCCGGATGCACCAGGAACGCGATCACCCCGAGAGGATTTCGGGCACCACGCTTGAAAGCCGCGACTTCGTGAAGATGGCCGAAGGTCTGGGCGCCCATGCCGAGCAGGTCACGAGGACCGCCGATTTTGCGGCTGCTTTCGCCCGTGCCCGCGACAGTGGTCGCCCGGCGCTGATCGAACTGGTGACCGACCCGGAACATATCTCCACCCGCACGACCATCAGCAAGTTGCGCGAGAGCGCGCGCAGGAAAGCTGATGGTGCTTAGCGTTGAGGGGGGGCGGCGAGGACCGGTTCTGTTGCAAAGATTTTAGGTTTGAGGTTGGCCCAGCATTATACATTGCCTTAGAAGGTGACGTCGCAGCGATGGTTGGATGGGTACGATGGTTGACTTCAAGGGCGCGCATTATCCGAAATCGGTGATCGTCTCCGCGGTATTTTTCTATGTGCGCTACCCTGTGTCCTATCGCGACGACCTCGAAGAAATCATGGAAGACCGCGGTGTCGATGTTGACCACGCAACCCTGAACCGTTGGGTAGTAAAGTACTCCCCATTGATCGCAGCGAAGGCCCAGGCGAAAAAGCGTCCGATGGCCATTTCATGGCGCATGGACGAGACCTATATCAAGGTGCGCGGGAAGTAGATGTATCACTATCGTGCCGTGGATCGGAACGGTCGAACCCTTGATTTTATGCTGTCTGAGCATCGCGACAAAGCTGCCG